>CAZMXF010000004.1:0-34025 GCA_964570015.1 uncultured Oscillospiraceae bacterium
AAGCAAACTGCTCCTGGAAGTGGGCCCTGGCGCTGGAAATATATTATGTGGTCAGTCCGCGTATCTCGAACTGCATGTTCGTAATTACCAAGGATGTCTGGTATGCCGCGTGCCTGCTTCTTTTCGGGATTTCTGTTTTCTGCCTGCAACAGGAGGGTTGGCTGAGAAGGAACACGTTTCAGCTGGTGTTATCCGCCATGGGTATCCTGATCTTTCGAAAAGACGGATTCTATGCTCTGATCCTTTCCTTTGCGGTTTATCTGCTCTTTAGCCGGAAACTGAGAAAAGGAATGCCAGCCATTCTGATAGTAGTGCTGGGGCTTCATCTTGCTTTCAATCAGATGATTTATCCGGCGGCGGGGATTCAAAAAGGCAGCATCAAGGAAATGCTCAGCATTCCGCTGCAGCAGACGGCCCGATGCGCAAAGTATCTGGGCGACAGTCTCACAGAAGAAGAGAAAAGTGAGATTCTGGATCTGTTCTTTTTTGATTCGATTGAAGAAATGGGCGAGACCTATGATCCATCCCTGGTGGATTATATCAAGTTCCGTTTCCCGGAACAGGTCGATCGGGAGACACTGAACCGATACTTGCATCTCTGGGCGGAGATGGGAACGAAATATCCCGCAACATATCTCAATGCGTTTATCAACAACTATTTTGAGTATGTCTATCCGGGGTGTATATTCATGCAGTGTTCCTATGACTGGAGTGAAACCTGTTTTGAGCGGGTGAATGAGAAGATCGGATCGGACTTCCATTATCCGGAGACTCCTGGCAGCTTTCGACATAGACTGGAGGCGGTCAGGGAACGGGTTTTTGAAACCTATCCCTTCCGATTGCTTAACATGCCCGGCATGACGACATGGTTCCTGCTGATCTGGGCATTCTGGCTGATATATTTCAGAAAGACGGAACATCTGATGCTGGCAATACCGCTGCTTGTCGTGATGCTGATCTGCTTTGCATCTCCATGCAACGGGTATTACTGCAGATATCAGTATCCGCTCCTGCCCTATCTGCCGTGGGCGATACTGTCGGGTATTCATGTTAAAAAATAAGAGAAACTGAGGAAAAAACTGTGACGAAAAAACGTTACGATGGCATTGATTTGTTGAAATGCATCTCAATCCTGATGGTGATTGCCCTCCATGTGCCGCTGCTGCATTTTTATATGAACGGTGTGGAAGGAAGTGTTTTCCGCAAGGTACAGTTTGCACTACGTATCATCATGCAGCCGGTTCCATATTTTGTAGCGATCAACGGTTTCCTGATGCTGAAAAAGCGGAGCTTCGACTTAAAAGCACATATCCGGAAAACCCTGACCATGGTTCTGCTGTTTTTTATCTGGGCCTCGATCCTGGTCATTCTGGCGAGAGTAATCGCCGGGGAGGGACTGACGCTGAAGCAGTTCCTGGTCTATGTGTTTGAAACCGGTGACGGAACCGGAAACTACGCAGGTGTCCTCTGGTTTATGGAAGGACTGATCAGTGTGTATCTGATTTACCCGTTGCTCTGGAGGGCATATCAGGAAGACTTTCAAAGCTTTCGATTCTTCTTTATTACACTGAGTATTCTGGTTGTCGGAGTGAGTTGTCTGGAGCTGATACGGAATGCGATCCATTTTGATATGGATACCGAGGTGTTGGATCAATTCATCGGACTGTGCAAGCGCTTCCGTACGGAGATCGGAGGATGGTTCCTGTTCTATTTCTGCCTGGGAGGAATAATCAGCCATGATCTCGAACGTTTCATGGAAAAAAGGAAGGTAATGATTCTCACAGGACTGGCGGCGTGGGTTATTTCCTATGCATTTGCCTATTATATGAGTGCAAGGCAGGGAAGCATGTATGATCCATCCTTTAACTATGAATCTGTGTTTACCGCAGCGTTCATCGTCAGTATGTTTGCACTGGCACTGCCCTATCAGGCGAGCGGGAAACCACTTTCAAAGCTCCTGATTGAAATCGGGAAAAATACCTTTGGGATTTTTGTGATCCATAAAATTTTCATCTGGATTATCGACAGGCATTTTGAGGTGTTCTCATTCGGAGAGAGACTTGCAACTTGTCTTGTTGTACTGGCAGCCAGCTATCTCGTTACGCTGCTGATGAATCGGATTCCCGTTCTCAGAAAGCTGGTTATGCAGTAAGGGAAAGGCCGGCAACGGCTGGAGCGGGAAATGCTTGCAGGTGAGGGAACTGGTTTGAAAAAATATTTGCCATGCATGATCATGACCCTGCTGATGGTTCTGACAGCCACGGTATGTTTTACCGCGGAGAAACAGATGGAACCAATGAAAAAGGAACGGCAGGCCGACGTTGCATTCAGTATTCCGGCGGGTGACAGGGAGGAAGAAATCTCCTGGTGGTCAGAAGATAATGAGCATGCGTTCGTTTTCCTGCCGTCGTATACAGAACTGAAAGACGTAAGTGTTATCTTGGAAAACGGCATCCATGCAGTGATCGGAAATGTGCCACTTTCAGATGGGATGGATTGCGGGATTTTTGACCTGAATACAGAGTATGAGATGGTCATTCAGGAGCAAAGTCCTGTGATGCTCCGATTTATCCGGTCCGAGAACCTGCCGACGATGTTTATCCATACGGTGAGCGGTACGGAAGAGATCATCCATACGCAGAGAAATGTGTGGGAGTATGCACAGCTTTGCCTGGTTGATACAGAAGGAAAGATAGATTATCAGGACGATCTGGATGAAATCAGCGGCCGCGGGAGCGGGACTTGGTTTTTTGATAAGAAATCATATAATTTAAAGCTGAATCATCCGGCAAACCTGCTCGGAATGGGAAGCGGGAAAAAGTGGGTTCTGCTTGCTAATGTAATTGATGAGTCTCATCTCAGAAATAAGCTTGTCTATGACTTTGCTCGAGAGATGGAAAGTTACAGCGGATTTGCTCCAAATTGCGAACACGCCGATGTTTTCCTGAACGGATCATACGTTGGACTGTATCTGCTGACGGAAAAGGTCGAGATTGCAGAAAATAGGGTGGAGACGGATCCGAATATCATCCTTTTTGAGGTCGATGCGCTTGGACGCTCGGAACGGATGCTGTTGCCGTTTGTCCTGGACTGGGGGACTGCGGTCGGAATCAAATCACCGGAATCCTGTACAGAACAGGACCGTGACCGATTGATGGACTATGTTTATGAGTTTCAGGATACACTTCTGGATGAATCTAAAGGAGAAGAAGCTCTGCAATATATTGATCTGGAATCTTGGACCAGGAGATATCTGATCGATGAGGTTTTTGAAAATTATGACGGAGGCTGCCACAGCCAGTTCTTCTTCTGGGATCAGAGACCGGGAGAAGACAAAAGGATTATGGCGGGTCCCTGCTGGGACTATGACAACTGCGCTGACAGCTGGTTTATGGCAAAACAGAATCCCCGTTGCTTTCTGATGCAGAGAATGTGGAAAAACGAGGGGGAACATACACCGTGGTATGGAACCCTGATGAAAAAGGAAACGTTTCGGGAGCGTGTAGAGGAACTGTATCGGAAGGAATTGTCCAATAGACTACATCAGATGATAGAAGAAGATTTGCAAGAAGAAGCGGAATTCCTTCAGAAAGCGCTGCAGATGAATGCAATACGATGGGAGTTAACCGACCCTGCGAAAGCGGTCCGGCATTTACATGATTTTATGGTGGAGAGAATCGCGTTTCTCGATTCTGCCTGGATCGATGGTGTGGAATACAAAACCGTGACAGCGAAAAGCATCTGGGACTATCGGTATTACTGCACACTGCCCGGCACAGTATGTGAAGATATTCCAATACCGGAAGAACTGGGTGTGGAACCCGGCAGCGTCTGGATCCGCGAAGACACCGGCGAAGTGTTCGACCCGAGATCCGTCATTACGGAGGACTTCACGATCGTTTCTGTGCCCGGAGAAGAAACCGGCGCAGCATAGCCGGTTCGGGGGCAGGGAACAATTACAAGGAGGAAGCACCAAAGTGGCAATACAGCCGTTTCAGAAAAAAGTCTGGCTCTCCACGCCGACCATGCACGGAGAAGAGCAGAAATGGGTCGAAGAGGCCATTCGCACCAACTGGGTCAGCACTGTCGGGGAGAATATCAACGAAGTGGAACGCCTGGTAACGGAAAAAATCGGGCGCCGGTATGCGGTAGGTCTTTCAAACGGCACAGCGGCCCTGCACCTTGCCGTAAGGCTGGCAGGGGAAAAGCTCTACGGGCAACCGAAAGTTGGCCACGGTGTGCTGGAAGAGAAAAAGGTTTTCTGCAGCGACATGACCTTTGATGCCACGGTGAATCCGGTGGCCTATGAAGGTGGAGAAGCCGTTTTCATTGATACGGAGTATGATACCTGGAATATGGACCCTGCAGCCCTGGAACGGGCGTTTGAGCTTTATCCGGAGGTAAGGCTGATTGTTATTGCGCATCTCTACGGAACACCAGGGAAGGTGAGTGAGATTCGGAAGATCGCGGATGCGCATGGAGCGTTGATCATAGAAGATGCTGCAGAATCCTTTGGGGCAACCTATCAGGGAATCCAGACCGGCAATTTCGGGGATATCGGTGTCCTTTCCTTTAACGGTAACAAAATCATAACTGGCAGTGCCGGAGGAATTCTGCTCTGTGAAAACCTGGAGGATGCAAATAAGATTCGGAAATGGTCAACTCAGAGCAGGGAGGATGCTGCATGGTATCAGCATGAGGAGATAGGGTATAACTACCGCATGAGCAATATCATCGCGGGGGTAATCCGGGGACAGCTTCCGTATCTGGAAGAACATATTGCGCAGAAAAAAGCGGTATATGAGCGATATCGGGAAGGTCTGGCTGATCTGCCTTTGGAGATGAATCCATATGATGCGAAAGAGACAGAGCCAAATTTCTGGCTCAGCTGTATGTTGATCCGCCCGGAAGCCATGTGCCGACAGGTACGAGGTGATAAGGAAGCACTTTATATCAGTGAGCCGGGCAAGAGCTGCCCGACAGAGATCCTGGAGACCTTGGCCCGGAACAACGCCGAAGGAAGACCGATCTGGAAACCGATGCATCTGCAGCCGATTTATAGAATGAATGCATTTGTTACACAAACGGGGAATGGGCGTGCGAGAAGTAATGCTTATATCAGAGAAAACGGGTTCCGGGATGTGGGAGAAGATATTTTCAATCGAGGCCTCTGCCTCCCAAGTGACAACAAAATGACAGAGGAACAGCAAAGCGGTGTAATTGAGCTGATTCACCAGTGCTTTGCATGACGGACACGTTGATCACCTGTCATATTCGGTGTTAGAGCAGTATACTAAAACGGCAGGAGTATAAAACAGCAGTATGTATAAGCGCAGAAGTGAGAACTGGACAAAGCATCTGGACTTCATCCTTTTGGATGCGGTCTGCCTTGTGATGTCCCTTTTCCTGGCATATTATGCATATTACAGAACATTCAATCTGTTTGTGGATAATCTTTACCGCAATATTTTGATTCTGCTGATCCTGATTGATATTTTTGCTGCCTTACTTCTGAATACGATGCACCATGTGATGCACCGCGGCTATTTTATTGAGTTCAGCCAGACAATCAAACAGGTACTCCTCGTTTTTGGCGTTGAGGTTCTGCTTCTCTTTGTGATGAAGTGGTCCGGTACCTACAGCCGCGTGATCCTGTCACTGACTGCATTGTTTCATCTTATCATCTCTTATTCCACGCGGCTACTTTGGAAACGTGCAGTTCGGCTTTACAGCGGGCAGAGAGAAAAACGGAGTATGATCCTTGTGTGTGCGGAGCGGGACGTGGAAACAGTTTTGGCACGCAGAAACTCAGAAGATGAAGCACAATTCAGCGGTATAGTACTTACAGATCGGAATGCAACAGGGGAGACTGCCTGTGGGGTGCCGGTCGTTGCTGCGCTCTCTGACGCTGCTCAGTATATCTGCCGGGAATGGGTGGACGAGGTGTTCCTCTATACGGATATGGCTGGCCTAGATGTGCTGCAGAATATGGAATCTGAGACAGAGAACGAACCGGAGATTGAGCTGGAACAGGGTACAGTGGCAGCATTGGTGGATGCATGTCGCCAGATGGCGGTTCCAGTCCATATCCGGGTTCCCCTAGGCGGGCATAAAGGCCGCAGTTTCGTTGAAAAGGTGAACGGCTTCAACGTGATTACCATGACGGCCAATTATGCATCCCCTCTTCAACTGTTTCTGAAACGCTTGATGGATTTTACGGGCGGTCTTATAGGCAGTGTCTTCGCCTTGCTGATCGTATTGATTTTCGGACCTATGATTCGAAAGAAGTCCCCCGGACCGGTGCTTTTTAAGCAGGAGAGAATTGGGCAGAATGGAAAGCATTTCAGAATATACAAGCTTCGAACCATGTACCTGGATGCAGAAGAACGGAAAAACGAGTTTCTGGATCAGAATCGGGTGGAAGACGGCATGATGTTCAAGCTGGATTTTGACCCGCGTATTATCGGAAATGAAATCCTGCCGGACGGAACAAAGAAAACAGGAATCGGAGAATGGCTGAGGGAGCGTTCCCTGGATGAGTTTCCTCAGTTCTGGAATGTCCTGATCGGGAACATGAGTTTGGTGGGGACCAGGCCGCCTACGATAGATGAGTGGGAGAAATATGCCTATCATCATCGTGCCCGACTTTCCTTTAAGCCGGGAATTACCGGATTGTGGCAGGTCAGCGGGCGCAGTAAAATCACGGATTTTGAGGAAGTCGTACGGCTTGACACGGAGTATATCGAGCACTGGGATTTGGGACTCGATCTGCGTATTTTGCTGAAAACCATCATTGCTGTCCTAAACGGTGACGGGGCAATGTAACAGGATTCAGCGTCGATCAATTGGAGTATGAAGATGAAGAAAGCATTGATTACCGGGGTGACCGGGCAGGATGGGTCGTATCTCTCTGAGTTCCTCCTGGAGAAAGGCTATGAGGTCCACGGGATTATTCGGAGGTCTTCGGTAGACTTCCGGGAGAGAATAGTACATCTGGAGGGACGAGAGCATTTTCATCTGCATTATGGGGATCTGACGGATTCAATGAGTCTGGTCAAGATCATTTCAGTAGTGTACCCGGATGAAATCTACAATCTGGCGGCACAAAGCCATGTGCAGGTCAGCTTTGATGTACCGGAGCTTACCGCCGATGTGGATGCAACGGGTGTGTTGCGCATACTAGAGGCGGTACGAGTCTGCGGACTCGGGGACACATGTCGGATTTATCAGGCCTCGACCAGTGAGCTGTACGGAAAAGTGGAAGAGGTTCCACAGAATGAGAAAACACCCTTTCATCCCTATTCACCCTATGCAGTGGCAAAGCTGTACGGATACTGGATCGTCAGGGAATATCGGGAAGCATATCATATGTTCTGCTGCTCCGGAATTCTGTTCAACCACGAATCGGAGCGACGGGGGGAAACTTTCGTTACGCGAAAAATAACCTTGGCTGCGGCACGAATCGCCCAGGGAATTCAAGATAAGCTTTACCTGGGAAATCTGTCATCCCTACGTGACTGGGGTTATGCCAAGGACTATGTGGAGTGCATGTGGCTCATCCTTCAGAACGATAAGCCGGAAGACTATGTAATCGCAACAGGTGAACAGCATTCTGTACGTGAATTTGCTACACTTGCATTCCAGTATGCCGGCATTGAGCTGAAATGGCATGGAGAGGGGCTGGAGGAAAAGGGAATCGACAAAGATACGGGTAAGGTACTGGTGGAAGTCTCTCCCGCTTTTTACCGCCCGACCGATGTGATAAATCTTTTGGGAGATCCCTCCAAAGCCAGAAAGGAATTGGGATGGAATCCGACCAAGACGAGTTTTGATGAACTGGTGCACCTGATGGTGGAGCATGATATGAGAAAGGTTGCATCAGGGCGGGGAAAAGATCTGATAATCGCAGATACCATAACGTAACGAAAAGGACCGGTACTATATCATGATGGAGAAAAATGCAAAAATCTATGTCGCAGGACACCGGGGAATGGTTGGCAGTGCTATCAAGAGAGAACTGGAGCGGCAGTGCTATACCAACATCGTAACCAGGACACATGAGGAACTGGATTTAATGCGGCAGGACCAGGTGGAAAATTTCTTTGACCAGGAAAAACCAGACTATGTCGTGCTTGCTGCGGCCAGGGTCGGCGGCATCGTTGCAAACCAGAATGCACTGGCAGACTTCATGTATGACAACATGATGCTGGAGATGAATGTGATTCACGCAGCTTGGAAGTACCGATGCAGGAAACTTTTATTTCTTGGGTCAAGCTGCATATATCCCCGGCTTGCACCTCAGCCGATGAAGGAATCCTGCCTGCTGACCGGAGAACTGGAGAAGACTAATGAGGCGTATGCGTTGGCAAAGATCAGCGGTTTGAAGTATTGTGAGTTTCTGAACCGGCAGTACGGGACAGACTTCATTTCGGTCATGCCGACCAATCTCTACGGACCGAATGACAACTACCATCCGATGCACAGCCATGTACTGCCAGCTTTGATACGACGTTTCCATGAAGCGAAGGAATCCGGTGCAGAATCCGTCACCTGCTGGGGGGACGGAACGCCGCTTCGGGAGTTCCTGTATGTGGATGATCTGGCGAATCTCTGTGTCTATCTTCTTAACCACTACAGTGGAAATGAGACGGTAAACGCCGGAACCGGGAAAGAATTGACCATCAGAGAACTGACCGAGCTAGTGGCCAAGGTGGTCGGCTATTCCGGAAAGATCGAGTGGGACACGATGAAGCCGAACGGAACACCGAGAAAGCTCCTGGATGTCAGCAAAGCAACTGCGCTTGGATGGACGTATAAAACGGAGCTGGAGGATGGCATTCGTCTGGCATACGAGGACTTCCTGTACAATCCAATACGGGCGGAGAGATAATCATGAATATTATTCTGCTTAGCGGAGGCTCTGGCAAACGGCTCTGGCCGCTGTCCAATGATGTTCGCTCGAAACAGTTCATCAAAATTTTCAAGACTCCAGACGGAAATTATGAATCCATGGTCCAGCGCGTCTATCGCCAGATTCATTCCGTTGACCCGGATGCGACGGTAACCATTGCCACCAGCAAGTCACAGATCTCTTCTCTCCACAACCAGCTGGGGGAGCAGATCGATATCAGTGTAGAGCCCTGTCGGAGAGACACTTTCCCGGCAATTGCGCTCGCAGCGGCATATCTGCATGATGTGAAGGGTGTACAGGAAGGAGAACCGGTGGTGATCTGCCCGGTGGACCCATATGTTAATGAGGACTATTTCGAGGCACTGCGGGAGCTAGGGATGCTTGCTCAACAGGGGAAGGCGAACCTGTCCCTGATGGGAATCAATCCGACCTATCCGTCTGAAAAATACGGATATATCATGCCGATTGACCAGAACCGTAGATCCAAAGTATCCGAATTCAAGGAAAAGCCCGATGCTGTAACGGCTCAGCAATATATTGAAGCCGGTGGCCTGTGGAACAGCGGGGTATTTGCCTGCAGACTTCGGTATGTCCTTGACCGGGCCAAGACACTGCTTGGCTATACGGATTATACCGATCTGTATGAATGTTATGAGACACTGCCGAAAATATCCTTCGATTATGCGGTGGTGGAGCATGAGTCGGATATTGAGGTGCTCCGTTTTGGCGGACAATGGAAAGACCTTGGTACATGGAATACTCTGAGCGAAGCAATGGAAGAAACAGTAGTGGGCGATGTCCGACTGGATAACAGCTGCAAAAATGTTCATGCGATTAATGAGCTTGGGGTTCCGATTCTTGCTATGGGGCTGAAGGACACTGTGATCTCCGCCTCACCGGAAGGTATTCTGGTAGCAGATAAGGCGCAAAGCAGCTATATTAAGCCTTATGTGGATGCCATTGACCAGCAGGTTATGTTTGCAGAGAAAAGCTGGGGGTCCTATCTCGTCCTGGACGTAGAGGAGAACAGCTTGACCGTCAAGGTAACGCTGAACCCGGGACATCGGATGAATTACCACAGCCACGATCACCGGGACGAGGTGTGGACGGTCATCAGTGGAACTGGACGGACGATTGTAGATGGCATGGAACAGCGGATAGGAGCCGGAGATGTCATCACAATGGCTGCGGGCTGCAGACATACCGTAATCGCCGATACAAAGCTTCAGATGATCGAGGTACAGTTAGGCAAGAATATTTCGGCTGCTGACAAGCATAAATATGAGCTCGATGAATAAACCGTTGCTTCTCAAGCCGGCGGCCAAGGATTATCTCTGGGGCGGCAGCAGACTGAATGACGACTTCGGAAAAGCAATCCCTCTTTCTCCACTGGCGGAAACTTGGGAGTGCAGTACACACCCGGACGGACAGAGCCTTGTCGCAGAGACGGGAGAGCCGCTGGGAGAACTGCTAAACCGGCATATGGATTATCTGGGCTCACATCCATTGTACCTTACCGGGGGAAAAGCGGCGCTTCCGATCCTGATTAAGCTCATTGATGCAAAACAGGATCTTTCTGTTCAAGTACACCCGGATGACGAATACGCATGGAAATATGAACACAGTTTCGGCAAGACGGAATTGTGGTATATTCTGACGGCAAAACAAGATTCGAAACTGGTCTTTGGGTTTCGGAGAAATATGAGCCGGGAGCAAGTAGAGACAGCAATTCGAGAGAAAAGAATTGAGGATGACCTCAACCATATTTCGGTACATAAGAACGAGGTTTTCTTTGTAGAGGCGGGAACAGTTCATGCGGTCGGAGCGGGAGTCCTTCTGGCAGAAATCCAGGAAAATAGCAATGTAACTTACCGGCTCTATGATTATGACCGGACAGACCTCCATGGAAGAAAAAGAGTCCTGCATATTGACAAAGCTCTTGATGTTGCTAAACTGACTGCTTCCATCGCCCCGCGGCAGCCTATGCGCGTACTGAAGTATCGAAGCGGCTGTGCGGGAGAGCTTTTGGGACGGTGCAGGTATTTCCAGGTGGAACGAATGCTTCTGAATACAGAGATTCAACATGATTTTGCCGCCTTTCAGACAGACCGCAACAGTTTTCATGCATTGCTATGTACAGAAGGGTGTGGGGTGCTGTTTGGAGAACAGGTTATGATCCCGTTCTTCAAAGGGGACTGTATATTTGTCCCTGCGGAGTCCATCCCTTTGAAGCTGCACGGCAAGGCGCAGATTCTGGATATAAGCTGCTGAGAGGAGTCTCATATGAACAGTAACTGGTTCAAAATGATTATGAAAACGACAAATGTACAGTATGGGAAAAACCTTCTCCTGAAAGGAGTTCCTCTGATTTATAACAAGAGAGGGGCAGAACTGATTATTGGAGATAACTGCACAATCAAGTCTTCTTTTCTCTCAAATCTTGTCGGACTGTACAGCCGAACGATTGTCGTGACCAGAAGCTCGGGAGCGTATATTCATATTGGAAATAATGTAGGAATCAGTGGCGCAACAATCTATGCCAGAGCGGGAATTACCATTGGAGATAACACGGCGATCGGCGGGAATGTGAAAATACTGGACAACGATTTTCATCCAATCGAGTTTGAAGAACGAAATAAACTGTTGGAAGACCCGCAAGGCGGCAATTCAGAATTGATTCCCGCAAAGCCGATCATGATTGGAAAAAACTGCTTTATCGGGTGTAATACAATCATTCTTAAAGGAACAGTACTTGGCGATGGATGCGTTGTCGGTGCAGGAGCAGTGGTAGCAGGGACGTTTGAACCAAATTCAGTGATTGTCGGAAACCCGGCAAGAGTCATCCGTAAATTGGGAGTTGTTCAGTGAAAAAGCGTTTGCTGATTTATGCGCATTATTATGCACCCGATGTAGCCTCAACAGGTCAAATCCTTCAAGATCTGGCTGAGGGAATGACGGATGAATTTGATGTTACGGTAATCTGTACCGTGCCGAGCTATACCGGGAAAATTGCAGAGGGATACAAAGAAAAGAGATTCTATCGAGAAGAGATTAACAGCGTGCATGTCCTTCGCGTTCCAGTTCCGGAATTTACAAAGAGCAGGAAAAAAAGCAGAGTCAAAAATCTTTTGGCCTATTATTTTGAAGCCTGTAAAGCGACTGATCTGGTCGGATTACAGGATTATGTATTCACCATCAGCCAACCTCCAATTATGGGCGGTATGCTTGGCGTCTATGGGAAATGGAAACTCAATGCAAAACTGATTTACTGCATTCAGGATTTTAATCCGGAGCAGATTATGGCCACAGGATATATCAAATCAAAGTTTTTATTTAAAGTAGCCATGTGGCTTGATAAGAGAAGTTGCCGTTCTTCGGATCTTGTTGTGACGGTGGGAAGAGACCTTTGTGAGACTCTTGAGCAGCGTTTCCAGGGAGAAAAAGTACCAAATTATACCATGATCAACAATTGGATTGACGAAAAACAAATCAGACCACTACCCATGAATGATGTCAATGTTGCTGCATTCCGAAATCGATTTGGCCTTGACGGAAAATTCGTGATCATGTATAGTGGCAATATCGGACTTTACTATGATTTTGAGGGCTTGTTTCGGGTGATAGGATCCATTCGTAATCTGAAAACGCCTGATGGCCGAGATGTAGTTTTTGCTTTCGTCGGAGAGGGAGCTATGCTAGGAAAACTAAAGGATTATCAGCAGACGAACAAAATGGAGAATGTTGTTTTTATTCCCTACCAGGAAAAAAAAAGGTTGGTATACAGTCTCAACGCTGCAGATGTCCACTGGTGCGTGAATGCGATGGGCATCAAAGGTATTAGTTGCCCGAGTAAATTCTATGGCATTGCAGCTGTCGGAAAACCTGTTCTTGGAGTACTGGAGAACGGAACTGAGATTTGTATGCTCATTAAGGAAACAGGCTGTGGAAAGTGCGCTAAGCCTAGAGACTATCAAGGGATCGCGGAAATGGTTGAATGGTTTGTCATTCATGCAGGAGACGAGGAACTTTCCATCATGGGAAGCAGAGGAAGAGAGTACCTTATGAATCATCTTACCAAGGATAATTCTGTTTCAAAGTATATTGAAGCAATCAATAACACATGAAAGCTTTTTTAACACTCTGTGTGATCATGATACTGCTTTACATGATCGGTTATATTAATCGTTCTGGAAGCCAAACTGTATGGATGAGCAGAGATTACACTAATGCACTGAAGGGATTTGCAATTCTTACCGTTTTATGGACCCATGCAGGCGCGTGGTCAAATATAAAAGGTATCCAATTCATAGCTGGGATTGGTGTTGCACTATTTCTGATCTGCTCAGGATATGGATTGCAAATATCATTTGAAAATAATGGCCTCAGGAGCTTCTGGAAAAAGAGATTACTTCGCGTGGCACTTCCTTTCTGGCTGGTGCAGACTATTGGCCTATTGGTTGCTGGGCGATGGGACTTTAAAACTTGGGCATCGAATACTCTAGTGTTCAAGCCAACTCTGGGATTCGAGTGGTTCGTACACTACATTGTAATCTGCTATGTTCTTTTTTATTGTATCCAACTGGTAGTAACAAAAAGAGCATCTGAAGAGATGGAGAAACGGGGTGAAAAACTATTTTATGGATCGTTTCTGCTCTGGTTTTTGATCGACAGCCTGTTCCTTGCGGATCCTGCGATGCCCTTTCTGAGAGCGCGACAAATGTTAAGCTTTCCACTGGGGGTCAGTATTGCCAAACATAGGAAGCGAGCTGAGGCCTTCTTTGCCAAGCCGGAAATATCCCACATAAGTATAGTTGTCGGCATTTTATTTATGGCAGTCACGCAACTTAGAGCGATAAAAGAGTTACCATATTTGATTCAGAATATGCTTTCTTTATGCACTGTGCTCCCGTTAGCAGTAGCATTGATCTCGATAACAGATCGGTGGAGACGACTGACGGATAACAGTACACTGAAAGCATTAGGATTAATTTCTTATGAAGTCTATCTAGTTCACGTATTTACATTAGTGCTGCTTCGAGAGACGCCAGGGTCTGCCTTCATTTTCATTGGTGCAACTCTCATTGGATCATCGGGACTCCATATGATCATGGAAAGGTTCATTAAACATGGTTGATTTAACAGTAGTTATCCTTACAAAAAACGAGGAGAAAAATCTCAAAAAATGCATCGAATCATTTCGAGGAATTGCAAAACGTTTTGTTGTCATTGATAGCGGATCTACCGATGAAACGGAAATGCTTTGCAGAAAGCTCGATAATGAGCTACGTACCGTAGGAGAGGGATTGGACTTCTTTAAACATCCATGGGCATCTTATGCAGATCAGTTTAACTGGGGGCTGGATAATACTGGTATTTCAACAGAATGGACAATGAGAATGGATGCCGATGAAGAGCTAATGGAAGATCTCGCACGGGAGATAGATGAAAAGCTGAAAATATTGCAGGAACCAATCAACGGGGTCATACTGCGTCGCCGTACCATCTTCATGGGCAAATGGATACGGCACGGTGGGCGCTATCCTGAACTTCTTCTGAGGATTTTCCGAACCGGGAAAGCCAGATGTGAGATGAAAATGATGGATGAACATTTGATCCTCTCAGAGGGAATGTCAGTGACTTTCGAGTATGACCTGGTGGATAATAACCAGAAGAATCTGGACTGGTGGACGGCAAAGCACAACTGGTATAGCAATCGTGAAGTGCTGGATTATCAAATGAATCTAAAAAGAGATAATTTGGAGGAGAAAGGCGGGTCCAGTAGACAGGCTAGGATTAAACGGATCGTGAAAAACCTTGGGTATTACAATATGCCAAAATTCTTCCGTGCTCATCTATACTTCTTATATCGATATTGGATACGGCTCGGATTCCTGGATGGTAAAGAGGGGAGAATTTATCATTTTCTCCAAGCTTACTGGTACCGTTTCTTAGTAGATGCAAAGATATATCAGTGCGAACAATCTGGGATGAAAATGAAGCCACAAGGAGATTTAAAGGTATAAAGGACAAATAAAATGAGAGTGATGCAAATCTCTGCATTTAGTGGTTGGGGTTCTACAGGGCGAATAACAGAGGGGATCCACAATGTTTTGATAAAAGAAGGCAACGATAGTGTCATTGCATGGGGTAGGATTAACACTTGTCTGGAATCTGTTCCCACTATTCGAATCGGGACTCAGATAAATCCTTATGTTCATGGATTATATACTAGATTGACTGATAAGTGTGGATTTGGATCTGTACATGCCACTGGTGTTTTTTTAAAGAGAATTGAGGAGTGGCAACCTGACTTGATCCATCTTCATATCTTGCATGGTTATTATATTAATTTGGAATTACTGTTTCATTTTTTGAAAGAGAGAAGAATTCCCGTTGTATGGACATTTCATGATGGTTGGGCATTAACTGGTCATTGCCCTTGTTTTGACATGATAGGCTGTGATAAATGGAAAACAGGATGTCATCATTGCCCACAGAGGTTGCATCATCCAACCAGCTGGTTTGTTGACAATTCAAAATGGAATTGGAACAAGAAGAAAGAGATGTTCACCTCTCTTGATAATCTTACAATAGTAACTCCATCAAACTGGATGGCAGATATTGTTCGAAAGTCTTTTTTGAAGGATTATCCAGTCAGGGTAATACATAACGGAATCAATACACAAATCTTTAAGCCGACAATCAGTGAAGTAAAAAACAGAATCGGTGCCAACAATAAGAAAATAATCCTTGGGGTATCGTCAACGTGGGCACCATCAAAAGGGCTTTCTGATTTTTGCCAGTTAGCTGAGAGACTACCAGACGATTATCAAATTGTTCTTGTGGGCTTATCGCGGAAGCAGGTTCAGAATCTACCAGCTCACATCATTGGGATTAAAAAAACTGACAGAGCACAAGAACTAGCAGAGCTTTATACTACATCGCATGTCTTCGTAAACCCTACTTATGAGGATAATTATCCGACAACAAACTTGGAAGCATTGGCTTGTGGAACACCAGTGATTACCTATAGGACAGGAGGAAGTGTCGAATCTGTCAAAGAGAGTGGTGCTGGCTTTGTAATTGAGAAGGGTAATATCGAGGAACTTGTAAAAAAGATAGAAATGATGCCAGAATCGGATCATCAACAATCGTTGCTAAACTGTGATCAGCATGAGCGGTATCTAGAATATCTGTCTTTGTATCATGAAATACTAGAAAAAACATGAGAAGTGATCAAACATGGTTGCGGACAAGTGAAGACCTTTGGTGAAAAAATGAAAATCTCAATTATAACAATAACATACAATAGTGAAAAAACACTGAAAGAAACGATATCCAGTATAGAGAGACAGCATGACAAAGAACTTGAATATATTGTTATTGATGGGGGATCAACAGATCAAACAGTAGATATTATAAAAGAGCATGAGTCCATTATTACAAAATGGATCAGTGAACCTGACGATGGGATCAGTGATGCTTTTAATAAAGGAATACAACTCGCTTCAGGAGAAATAATTGGGATTATCAACTCAGACGACTTACTGACAGATGGGGCTGTAGAGAATATAAAAAGGTTAATAAAATCAGAAACAGAGGTCATATTCGGAAATGCAATAATATTTGGAGGATCCGAACCGGATTACCGCTATGTTCCAGAGAAAAACTTGGACATGCTAAGAAGAAAAATGGCTGTTATTCACCCAGCAACTTTTATACGAAAGTCAGCTTATATGAAGTATGGCCTTTATAATACACAATACAAATGCCAGATGGATAGAGAGTTGATGCTTCGTATGTATCTTGGGGGAGCAAAGTTCCAATATATAGACTGTGATCTTGCCAAGGTAAGACTAGGTGGCATTAATCAGCAAACATATCTAGAAAGAACATTGCCCGAAGGTACTTCAATTTCAATAAAATATGGACTAAAACCATCAACTGCGAAAAGAATTGCATTTAAAGAGAGCATTCGTTACAGAGCAACAAATATGATACGGAAGCTTCCATTTTCATATATTATTCGAAAGATATTTCATGCAAAGAACTCAATACTATTAGAGTGAAATAGAAGAAGTCAAGTCTAGAGTATTTGGTCATAAGTACAGTGGATTAGATAGTACATATGAAAGAAGTCAAATTCTAAAAAAACAAGATTGAGAAACCCCTTATAATATGATTTATTACAACTGTGGACGAAAAGTTTTTAGCCGTTGACCGTTATTATCTATATAATTAGATATGGAGGAATAAATCCTGATAAAAAGCAGTCGGAGATTAATGAAGATGACTAAGAAAGAAGTACATTATAACATAATTGATTTGTTGAATAAAAAAACTTTCTATGGGTGTGCAGGGGTAAAAATAGGTGATTGCTTATATCACAGGTTGAAAACAGATCAGGAAATTGGTGCTAGTATATCTTTTTTTTCTGCATTCAAGCATCTATTAAAAACTTTGTTGTTTCGATGCAACAAATATGATACAGAGGGAGATAAAAGTACTTTATTTTTACTGACGCAGAGCTATATATGTAGAGAAGAAATGAGAGAGGCTTTTTCCCGGGTTGTGAGATTGTCATCCAATAGAGTAGTTTTATACCCGGGAAAAAAGCATTTTACGCTTGCACGATTTAAATATACTGCTTTTTTTTTCACCTGGTTTAATCAATTACGAGTGATAGAATCTGTTCCACTTAGACTAGATTGCCTTTCACGTATTATGGATGCTTTCATCTTATATATGGAAAGCGAGAGTTATTTTGCAAGACATAAGATTAATATCGAATACCTGCTGGTCTTAAATGATACACAGTGCACAGATAGCTTTTTTGTACAAAAATATAATTACAACAAAAAATGTACAATTAGTTTACAGCACGGTGTCTTCTGCTCGACTTATTTGTCTTGGGCTTTTACAGGGTCTCATAGCAAGTATTTGCTTGCAAACAGTCAATATACAGTTGATGAAGGGAAGAAAGCAGGCTATAAGAATAGAATGATTATAACAGGGCCATTCTCTTATGTGGGTATGGACATTAAACGGAAATTGCCAATCAAGGCAGTGAAAAAAATAGGGTTATTTCTGGATAGCGTATATGATGATGACAATGTTCGAGCAATCAAGATGATTAGCAGTTGCTGCAAAACATCAGAAAAACAGCTGATCATAAAACTTCACCCATTAAATGATTGCAAGTTGTATGAAGAAATATGTGAGGAAGGGCCTATTACAATTGTTGGAACAGAGAAGACTGTTTTTGATGTGTTCGATATGATTGATTTAGCAGTAGTAAGGTATTCTACAGTTTTAATAGAAGCATTGCAATATGGAATTCCTAGTTACATTATTTCTGATCCTGAACAGAGATTAGATGTATATAATAATGCAGAGTTTCTTAAGTTTTCTAGTGTGGACGAGTTTACATCATTGATCAACAAAAGAGTGGAAGATATCATGAGAGACTGCGAAGAAGGAAGACTGTATTTTTGCGGGGCAGAAGATATAACCAGAAGATATGAAGAGGCATTTCAACTAATAGGAATAAACTGATGTGGTAGAATGAATAATAGAAAAGCTCTTAAATCAGGAGTGTGGTATGTTATCTCCTCTTTTTTAGTTAGAGGGATAGGCTTTCTGACAACTCCTATTTTTTCAAGACTGTTGTCAACTGCTGAATTTGGCTTGTATAACAACTACTCTTCTTGGATGGCTATTATCTCAGTTTTTGTTACACTGAATTTGGAATCAACCTTAATTCGTGCAAAGTATGATTATGAAGAATCATTTGATGAATATATTTTATCCATGCTTGGGCTTAGTTCACTATCTGCTCTAATCTGGTTACTTGTTTTTAATTCTTTTTGGTTTTTTTTTGAAAATGTCTTTGGAATAGAGAAGTTTTATATCAATATAATGTGCTGCTATCTATTACTGAACCCATTTATATCTATGTATTTAGGAAGAGCAAGGTACTACTTTGAGTACAAAAAGAGTGCTATACTTAGCACAGGGGTAAGTATTTGTACAGCAATTATTTCTGTATTACTTGTGGTTTACTTGCCTAATAAACTTACAGGAAGAATTATTGGCTCCGCATGTCCAACAATTTTGGTTGGCCTTGTCCTAGCTGCTTATTTTTTCAGGATTGGGAAAAGAATCAACATTCATTATTGGCGGTATGCTTTACCTATATGTATGCCGTATATTCCTCATGTTTTTTCTTTGATTATTTTAAATGCCGTAGATCGTATTATGATAACAAAAATATGCGGAGCAACAGAAAATGCAATTTATAGTCTTGCCTATTCCTGTGCATCTATCATTACGATGCTCGTTGGGGCAATGAATTCTGCATTCGCACCATGGATCGGAGAAAAACTACATGAAAATGATTATACGATAATAAAAAAAGTGTCACGAATATATACAATAGCGTTTATAAGCGGTGCGATCTATATTATACTGATTACACCTGAAATAGTATCTATTCTTGGAGGATACCGGTATAAGGCCGGAATATGGGTATTGCCTCCAATTGCAGGTGGAGCTATTATGCAGTTTATGTATTGTATATTTGTAAATGTGGAACAGTTTGAGAAAAAAACTACATGGATGGCGGTAGCAAGCGTTTCAGCTGCTATCTTGAATTATGTACTGAATGTAATTTTTATTCCTCGATATGGCTATCTGGCTGCAGCATACACTACTCTAATTGGCTATACATGGTTACTCATATCGCATATGTTAATCGTATATCATTATGGCTTCCATACTACGTTTGATTATCATTTTTTTATAAGCATGATTATCATCTGCTTTGTGACGGTATTCATATCTACAGTCCTTTTTCATCACCCAATATTGCGACTATCAGTTGCTTTTATCTACTGCATTTTGCTGATCTATGGATGGCTTAGATATCGAAAATCGATTATCAAACTCCTAAGGAGAGAAAACAAAACATGAGTTGTCTTATAGGTTATGCTATAAAGTCTAGCGTGTTTTGAAAAGATGGAGCCTTACATAAGCGAAGTTATGTTCTGGCAATAATCTTGCAGAAAAGGTTTTGGCCTTTTGCGTGTGTTTTGCAGGTATTATATTAATCCACGATTATTGTTGCTTGTGCAGTAAGCACAAAATAGCAAGTCAAGATATTACACATTTTAGGAGCGAGAAGAATGTTGAGCATTAAGTATAAACAAAGCCTTATATCATTTCGATATTTTCTCTTTCTACAACTAATTATCATGTTTTTTTTGCTATTTAGTGCAATCGCCCATAAAGAACCTCTTTTAACCCCAATCATATTATATGTATATCAGTTTCTTGCGGTCTTCTTTGTCGGATTTGCTACAATGCGTTTTCTAAGAGTCCAGACCCAAACGCTGGTTAGTATCGTCGCGTTATCCTATGGGCTTGGCGATATAGTATCACTATTAACATATCTCCTTTCTATGTTGCTGTTTGGACGGAATGCTATCCTATATATTACGATAATTGAGGTGTTAATTAGTATATGGTATGTTTCTAGAGAGCATTTATGTTTTTTCAACACTACAATAAAGTCAGATTGCTTTCTGCTATGCCTGATTGTGCTAACCTTTTTTTGCATACTTGGAACCATTACAGTTTCATTCCTGAATACCTTGCCATCAGAGACAGGAGGTACTGGGTACTATATTGATTGGCCTTTTTGGGTTGGCAATAATATTTCGTTTACAAAGGAATTTCCAATTCAAAATTTCAGATTAGTTGGTACCCCGTTTAAATATCATTATTTTTCAAGTATATTAATTGCGGAAGCTTCATTATGTACAACTGTTGATATCGTCAGTTTATCCTTTTACTATTCCTATGTTCTAAGTGGAGTACTGATGGTTTTTTCTGCCTTTTATCTTTGTACCATACTACTAAAAAATAAATGGTATATAGTTGGTACGGTTTTTGCCATCCTTTTTGTTGATGGTGATTATACGACGATATCATGGCATACACTTTTTTGCCCATTTGGTTTCGATTATGGCTATGCATATGGAATGCTGTCTTTGGCAGCGTTATTTGAAATTGTAAAGAAAAACAAGTGGGGAGAATTCTTTACCCTGTCTGTGTTGTTCTTAGCGATGACAACAGGTTGTAAAGGACCAATAGGTATTGTTATCTTGGCCGGATTTGGCAGCGTGTCCCTATGGTGCCTGATTACAAAACAAGTAAAAAAAGGTCTTTTCAGCGGAATCATTTGGATGGCAACATTCTTGACAGTTTTCTTTATCTTTATCTATTCTCCACTTGTTTCGGCAGAATCAGGTTTGAAGGTTGTTGCACTGAATCCAATGGCTTTAGGAATTTATAATAATATTCTTGGCAGAATAGGCGGTTTTCACTATACAGGCCTTTTACTGATTTTGGCTGATATTGTATTACTTATAAAGTGTAATGTACTAACAGCATTTCTGTTGTTTTTGGTGATTTTGCAAATGCTGAGAGATATCCATAGTAGGAGAATTGATATCATCTTGCTCGTTTATGTAATGATATCAGTTGCTGGAGCAGGAGCCATGCTTTTCACGAGTCAAAAAGGAAACAGTCAATTGTATTTCATCATGGCTACTTTTCCTGGGGCATATGTTGCTGGGGCATATGTTATAGAGAATGAGCCTAAAAAAACAATACAAATAATACAAAGTGTAGTCGGCCTTCCTCTTTTGTTATATGGAAGTGTATATTGTTATTTTCAGATGAAAGCTGTACCAAAGTTAATAGAAGGTTTTCAGTGTATCAGTGCTCAAGTGGATTATACAGATCCGACGTATCTTAGGGGAAGTGTTCATGGACCATATTATGCAGACAGCATTGACTATGAAGCTTTTATTTGGCTTAGGGATCATACAGATATTGATGATATTGTGGCCGTTAATAGCTTTGTAAGTGCATTTGGGAATGACAACAGTATGCTGGCAGGGATCTTTTCTGAGCGATATATTTGGAATGAAATTCAATACTCAAGTATCACAGAAGAAAGCGTGCGAAGAAATAAAATAATTGATCAACTATACATGGACCCCAAAGGAGTCGCGAAACAATTAGCTGCAGAAAATGTTAGATATCTTCTGCTTCTTATTGCGAATGCAGGTAATGAAGATGAGTTTCAACCAGGAGATAGCTATCAAGAACTATTCCGCAATGAGCATTATGCTGTATACAGAATTGAGAGAAAGTAAACAATGACTTATAAAGACCGTAAGAATTACTTTGATGGCCTGAAATACATATCTATTTTTATTATTTATTTTAGCCATTTCATTGTTTTTTTTCACCCTGAATATGTTAAACTGTGGATTGAGCCTCCGTTCTCATTCTTAATAAGGGGAATAACAGGGAAGTACAGTGTCGCTATTCTTGGAGTGTGCTTGGCTTATTTTGCATATGGTTCAAAAGAAATAAATGCTAGTGTCTATTTTTTAAGGAGATATTTCTACTTTCTTGCTTCAGGCCTGCTGATTAATACTATTATTGCAGTACTTACTAAGCTGTTGCCTTATGACCAACTCTACAATAGCGGACTTAGCGGATTGGCTGGAATGAGTACCACATCAATGGTTTGGGAAGTACTCCGAGAGAGCCTGCTTCTTGGCAGAAACATATATCCGACATTCTGGTGTATGTCTTCTTTTTTTGGAGCATCAGTCTTCGCATATCTTGCTGGCCGGGCAGAAGTTAAGACCGTCGGAATTGTTGTTGGAATTCTGTGGTTTTGGCTTTCAGGACAGGTTTGGGTTGCCATCTGCTTGCTGGGCTGTATATATAAGATCATTGCAGATAATACTGAGCTAAAAAGATTGCTTTCATATTGGCCGGTAAGAATAATATGGAGTGCTTTTGCACTTTTGATTATTCGTCGTAACGAATCAGTTTTTACATACTTGTTGGATGGGATTAGTGCAGTGATGATTCTTGGTGTAGTAGATAATAGTCCAGTTCTACAAAAAGTGCTCAGTGCAAAGTTCCTTTCATGGGGAGGCAAAAATGTTATGGGGATATTTCTTGTCCATGTTCCAGTGTATGTATGCTTGGGAACATGGCTTTTTCGCATAACCTCATTCTTGTCGTATAGTGTCTCATTTTGCTTATCTTTGATAGTATGCTGGGGTGTGAGTACATTTCTGGCATATCCTGTTTCGGCATTTATAGGTATCCTGCAGAGACAGTTTACTGGAATGATAAAAAATAGAATTTTGCTCAATTTAAACGGAACAACCATATTCTGATAACTAGATAGTGAGAGGCTTATGAAGCAAGTATGTCGAAAGAAAACAAGAAGATCGATACTGATCAGGAGGACAGAAAAATGAGCAAAAAAATCTTTACATATGAGAGAACAAGGCTTCTTGTTGCTTCAACACTTGCACCACTGATTGCTTGTGTTTTTTTTGGAATGTCACTTGGCTTAAGCGGATTATATGGAAGTGATGCCCCGGGGCATATCTATGCTGCAACACAATTGGATGGTTATGCACTACAGACGGTCCTTTTTTTCCTGATCGGCAAATATGCAAAGTATCCATTTCTCCAATTCCAATTCGCAGTATGGGAAACGGTACTGGTGATGTTGAATTGGATGCTATGCCAAAAGTTTATGAAAAGGTTTTTCCAGATCGGGAACGGGATTACCCTTTTTGTTTCTACTGGCCTATTTTTCTTGTGTTCTATCTATATCCCAAGATTTTACCCGTTTTTCTATAGGTACTCGCTAGGAACACAACCGTGGCATAACTCCACTCAATTGGGAATGCGGTTAGGGGCAACCTTGTTTTTATACTATTTTCTAAACGTGTATCCAACGTATCAAGTAGGGCTCTCAAAACTTGAATGGCTACGCCTTTCTGGAGTACTTGCGCTTACAACTATGTTTAAACCAAACTTCATGATTTCATTCTGTTTCGCGATTGTGATTGCTTTATTAATAGATATAATAGAATATAAAAGTCTGGATTCCGTGAAGCAGGCTGCCAAACTGGGAAGTATAGTTATCCCAGCTTTGATTGTTCTCAGTATTCAGTATTTGCTGATTTATGTTCGTGGAAACCCGGACTCATCTTCTGGGATTCAGGTCGTCTTCTTTTCAAATATCCTTTGGGAGGGTGGAGCTTATCATATGGCGTTGAAATTTGGAAGAGATTTAGCATTTCCAATTATTACTTGGGTAATAACCGTTTGGAAATCTGATGATACAGATGTTTTTGTGGGCAAAATCACACGAAAGGAAAAGAAGAATCTTCATTTTTTGCTGTTAATGTATATCGTCTCAATCATAGTACTTAGCCTGTTTAAAGAGAGTGGTCCGAGAGCGGATCATGGTAATTTTACATGGGGAGTGTTGGTTACTTACTTCACATTATTCCTTTATTCCGTACCTTTTTTTATCCAAAGCATGAATACCTATTATGGGAAGCGTTTGACAACTGGTTGTGGTACGATGTTGTTGGATCTGTTGTTCGTGTTAGGGATCATCCTCCTAATATTTCATTTAATATCTGGTGTGATTTATTTCGTTACTATTTCAAGTGGAGTTACATATTTTCGTTAAACAATTCTGATGATAACTGATCATGTTTTTTCTCAATCACGAATAATCACCGGTGTGAAAGGAAGATAATTAAATTATGTCTTTTACAAATTTACTCTTTCTCTTTCTTTTCCTACCAATATCATTAACTGTATACTATGTTTCAAACGATTCAATCAAGGAATATGTCCTGCTTGTTGTTTCTCTAGTGTTTTATGCGTTTGGGTCCCTCACTTACTTAACACTATTTATTATTGCGATCTTGATTACAGTCGCAATTGGAAGGGCAATTTCTTACTTGACAGACGATATTTTCAGAAAAATTATGTTGGTTCTAGGTGTTTTGCTGAACTTAAGCTTGCTTTTGTATTACAAATATACTGATTTTATCATTTCAATATGGAATAAAGCTTCAGGAGAAGAGCATGAATTGCAATATCTTCTGTTGCCATTGGGCATCTCGTTCTTTTCTTTCAAAGCGATTTCCTATCTTGTTGATGTATATCAGAGAAAAGTAGTTTTATCTGATAATCCAGTTCATGATATGTTATATCTGTCATTTTTTGCCCAGGTAATCTCAGGCCCGTTGACAAGATATGCGGATATGAACTGCAGGTTGAAGATTACAGACAGCAGTAAAGCAAGAGAGTGTTTTTCTGAAGGCGTTTACCGTTTTATTATAGGGTACAATAAGAAAGTCCTTATCGCAGATGTTATGGCTCGAATATCAAATGAAGTTTTTGAGCACGCACTGCTATCTGAATCCTTTTCCACCTCTTATGCATGGCTTGGTTCTGTATGCTTCTCCTTGCAATTATATTATGATTTTGCAGGCTATTCAGATATGGCAATTGGGATTTCTGAAATGTTTGGTTATTACTGCACTGAGAATTTTCAATACCCATATATGACTGAGTCAATTGCAAAATTCTGGAGACGGTGGCATATTTCTCTTAGTCATTGGTTTCGTGATTATGTTTATATTCCGCTTGGCGGGTCGAGAACAAGAAAACGTTCTAGAGAGTTTCTCAATCTCTTCGTGGTCTGGCTGCTGACCGGCCTTTGGCATGGTGCAGCGTGGAGTTTTGTTACCTGGGGATTGGGATACTTTGCGATGATAGTATTTGAAAAAATAACTGGAATACCGGATAGATTCCAATCAAAACTAACTAAATGTCTTTATCGACTGTTTACTTTAATGTTTATTAATGCTCAGTGGGTCCTTTTCCGAACAGGAAGCTTTCGGAGGGGTGTTGATTTTTTGAAGCATATGTTGTGGTATCATGGTGATACTTTGACGGATATAAGAGCACAGTTCTTATTCAAAGATAATATTGGGTTTATCATCGTTGCCGTATTATTATGTTTTCCTGTCATCCCTTGGATTGAAAAAAAGATGGAGGAAAATCAGATTATGATGATATTATTTCAAACAATGGTTGGATTTTGTGGATGTTTTCTCTTCCTTTTGTCAATCTCTTTTGTCATCTCTGGTCAGAACAATCCGTTTGCGTATGCTAATTTTTAAGGAGATAAGTTATGATCATCAAGAACTGCATAAAACAGAATATTGCGTTTTTATTTTCTATTTTTTTACTCTGTTTTTTTGTACGAAGTGGAACATATGGCAAAATAGACAGTTTAGCTGAGTGCGTGTCGACACAAGATGGACTGAACGATTATTCTTATTCTACAACGATGTACAAAACACTGGAGTCAGAGTACTCTTCTGGGCTTTGGCACGCTACAGATTTTATTGATCTGCATGGAAGAATTGCAAATCTTTTAAATATCCAGGGGTTATACAGCGACATAGGAATGTATTTAACTGACGATATGTATATTGTGTCAGCGTCCCCGTATACGACAACAGATTATGAGTTTGAAGAGTTAGTATCGTTACATGATTTCTTGACTGAAAATGGAGTCAATCTCCTGTATGTAAATGCGCCAACAAAATATATGAACGATAATATGTTTCGAGAACAGTTTGGTATAGACTCTTTTAGCAATGAGAACATGGATGTATTCCTTTCGAGGATTAAAGAGGCAGGTATCAATTCGATTGATTTAAGAGAGTATATCATGGAAGAGCAACTTAATATCAGGGATTTGTTCTACCGGACAGACCATCACTGGACTACAAAAACAGCTCTTTGGGCGGCTGAGAAAATTGCAGAAGGATTGAATGAATACTGCGGATATGATATCGATTTGTCCATATACGATGAAGAAAACTATACCTTTATAGATCGGGAAGAATGTTGGCTTGGAGAGCAGGGAAGAAAAATGGGGGCTACATACGTTGGATTAGACAATTATACAGAGATCAAGCCGACGTTTCATACCGAATATTTTTTCAATACCCAGAAAGGACAGGTAGAAGGTGATTTTAATAACTTTATTGATGAAAGTACATATGAGGCAGATCGCGATGTTTATAATGGACCAAGCTGGCATTATTCATATTTGTTGACAAGTTGCATTAATAAAATGGTTCCAAATGGCAAACTTTTGCTGTTGGGAGATTCATATAGTTCACCAATGGAACCGTTCCTTTCTCTAGGAGTACATGCAATTGATCCAATAATCTTACGAGAGGCAGATCCCAATATACAGTTGAGAGATCAGATTTTGAAAAACGGATATGACACTGTGGTGATTTGTTATGCTCAGTTTATGCTGGGGGCTCACGATGATCAAAGGTCATCTAATGCCGGAATGTATTACTTCAATAGATAAGCCATACTAGATAATGCATACAATAGGTTCCAAACCTATTCCTAATAGATATGCTTATCCCCCAAGCTGTTAGCTCCGGGCTGATTTCGCCAAAAAGTGTCAGGCGAAAACAGCCAATTTGAGCCAGATTAAAAGAGCCAACATCCCAGCGCTTTTATAATTTGGTTTTAGTCGGCGGGCGTGGCAGCCTTCACTTTGCTTATCTTTAGTGCCACGGTTTTGAGCTTCTTGTCCCGGAAGCTCTTGCCCTTAATGTTAAATGTTTGCCTCATCAAAGATGCGGTCAAGCGCGCATAGGAGAGCGTCGTCCTCGCTAAAATCGCTCTCCACAGCGCGGGATTCTTGTTGTTGGTAAAGACAATATTGAAATTGCCTTCTTTGTTGTACCGCCAGTCAATCAGGCCAAAGAACAGCCGTGTGTTTTCCTTGTCGAAGTCACAATGCCCGACCTCATCAATAATGAGGCAGGAAGGGCGTACCAGACTGTTCAGCACAAATGCTTCTTTTCCGGCTTTGTGTGCGGCTGTAAACCGGTCGCGTAGCTCAGACATTTTAATGAAGTAGATCTTCATACCGCGTTGGCAGCATTCAAAGCCAAACGCCTGCACTAGATGTGTCTTCCTGGTGCTGGCCGGTCCTATGAAAGCAAGGTTTCAGTGCACGTTGATTGCAGAGAGATGGCAAAGACTTGAGACGCTCTACGTCTCGGCCTTTTATCGAAGAGAAATCGAAATTCTCAAAAACCGCTGGATCCTTTAATGGAAGTCTGCTCAGGCGCAGAAGCGTCTGGATCGTCATTTCCGGCTTCCTGGCGTTTAAGTGTTGAATATATCCGCCACAGCATCTACCGTTTCCAGAGCCCGACTATGCTCCTGCGCCATGTACGTGGATCCTTCGGCGCATAAGTCCAGCTTCAGCGTCTTGCTGCATTGTGCCACCGCTTCAAAGGCGAACTCACTCGTCCCAGTCCACCTCCCGGGTGAAGTTGAACTTCTCAAACGAGAGTCCCGGATTTGGCATTTCCAGCATCTTGACAGTTGTCTTCACCGGTGCGGTTGGGAATTCCTCCGGCTGCGCTATTTCCAGAAACTGGTCCGGACAATATTTATCGCGTTTGCTCCATGTTACCTCATGGGTGGTGAGCAGAAAGCGCCAATCCTTGGAGTAGATGTAAAGCGTTTCTCCCTCTCGCATAACCCTGGCGCTGGATTCCCAGTAATTGTACGGGACGACGAAGGGCCGTCCCTCGTAGTTCACAAACCCGTCGAAAGTGATCTTCTGAACCGGGCAAAGATATGCTAGCAGCGCGGGGATGTCCTCTAGCTCGGACAGATTTCCAGCGCACGCCTAGAAGTGCTTTTTTGTGGAATCAATCCCAGTGCTCGGTGTTTGATGCGATTTTGTTGGTTGCACCAATCCAATGCCGCAAGGTTGAGGTCTGAAATATTGAAAAAAACCTGTCCGACAGATAATTGCCCTTTACGAAACGCACCAGCCTTTCGACCTTCCCTTTGTTGAACGAGTGTCGAGGCCTGCAGTGCTTGGTTTGGAAACCAACCGTCTGCATGAATGCTTCATAATCCTTCTGCCAAACCGGCATTCCATTTATGTCTGAGCAAACCACAACGCTTTTCATGTTGTTCGTCAAGACATACCGAGGATCCCCATGTAGCGGAAAGAGTGGATCATCCCAATGAACAGGTTCTCCTCTTGACACTTGGGAAGAACTCGATGTACCGCTGCCCACAGTGGTGGCAGATCATGGCGAAGCAGGCTGCCTGTAATTCTCTTCTACTTTAATCCGGAACCTTGGCAAATCCCCAGTCAATCTGGAAGGCCGCTCCCGGCGCGGTAGTAAAGTGACGGCCTCTGTTGTCCTGCCGGGCGACGAGCCGTCGTTTGCCGGGTTCAGGTGCTTGTGCTTTGCATTGTAATCCTTGATGGTGCTGAGACAGGCAGTGTAACCCATGGTGGTAAGGCGGTCATAACAGACGGATGAGTTACGACACCAAACTTCAAAAGCTCAACTAAAAGACCTGTATAGCCGGTCAGGGCAGTCGTCACAGCCTTATACCCTGTTCGCCCATGCGGTTGAGATACAAAACCACTTTCCTGCAGAGGGCGAAGCCGTGCGCGGGAGATTCCGGTGCGGCGTTCCAGTTCGGGAAGATTCTGGTGCTCCAGATGAAAACTGGCGCCCTGTTCTGCTTTCATTTCTTCTATGGCTTGTGCTATAATAGAATCCAAGCCATTTCCAATTTCTCCTCTCCATGTTCCTCCTCCTGCTGAGTTATTAGACCACAGCCCAGTCTAAAGGATTTGAATGACAATTGGAATGGCGATTTCGATTGGCGCTAACACCCAGCTATGCTGGGTAGAACAGTATAAATAGAAGCGAAGAGGCTTACAAAAGAGCCTCCTATGGTATACGGGCAAAGATTGCGAAAGCCAATACCGGTAAAATAACATAGGAGGCATCCAAAATGGACAAGAGCAGTGTATCATATAGATGATAGAAATGCCAGTAGCATATTGATTATATCCCGATTGGGAAAGCCGACCCCTGAAATAACCTCATTATGAGGAAACCAGTACGGTGCTTTGATTCGACCTCTTGGTGGAGTAATCAGTCTTGCCTCATAAAGAGATGATATTAAATCACCATTTGAGGTGGTGATACTGATTGGAATAACGTTGTCTTCTCCTCTATTCTGTGCTATACTGCGCTCACAGAATAGATAATTCTGTGAGCGCTTAGTTATAAAATATGTGATAATGGTTAATTGAGATGATAGATTTTCGTTATTCTATGTCCTAGACGCAGGAAAACTATTCGAAACTTGTAAAGAAACATCTGTAACCTTGTAGCGTAAGGTTTTCTTGTGATTCGAAATGGATTTGTGTCATTTTGAACAGACATTGTTCGTATGGTGTCAGTGGGAGTGATGATTTTGAGAGAAAACAGAGTGAAAAAGATGATAAGTGAAAAGATAAAGTGGATTTTAATCACCCAGTGTTTGCTGTTTTTTTATTCTTTGGGTAGTATATGCAGCAAGCTGGCAGCGCAAGAAAAAGGTGTAAGTACTTATTTCATCTTGTATTATGGGATTCTTCTTTTTATTCTCTTTGTTTATGCTGTCGGTTGGCAACAAGTTGTTAAACGGCTTCCTCTTACAACAGCGTATGCAAACAAAGCAATTACAGTTGTCTGGGGAATCCTTTGGGGAACTCTTGTGTTTCATGAAACCCTGACAACAGGAAAGATATTAGGAGCAACGATGGTTATTTTGGGTGTTGTCCTTAATGCGGAGGAAGAGCATGGCTTGTCCTAAGGAACATCGGTTCGTTTATGCTGGAGTTTTATTACTAGGTGTATTCATAAGTTCGCTGTCCCAGGTCCTACTGAAGAGAGCAGCAGAAAAACAATATGATTCACGGATAAAAGAATACCTTAACTTCACTGTTTTTTTTGCCTATCTGTTGTTCTTTGGAACAACATTGTTGTCTGTCTTGGCGTACAAGGGGATTCCGCTCTCTTGGGGGCCTATTTTGGAATCAACTGGGTACCTTTATGTGACGTTTTTTGGTGTAATGGTTTTTAAAGAGAAAATAAATCGAAGAAAACTAGTTTCGATAGCTTTGATTATTACTGGAATAGCAATCTATGCAATGTTGGGGTGATTCTGTTTTCCATTTCAAACATGTTTACATAAATGCTCAAAGTATAAGAGATGTGATATTGGATGGAGTCTAGTATTTGGTGGGAAAAAGGGGTTAGGAGTTAAAGTGAGGAACGACAGATTACCTAGAATACGACATCAAGCTAAGTTGTAAATATTGTATATGATGATAAGCCTTTTGCCATTTTGTGTGCATATTTTAGTTTTCTTACTAATACTTCCCGCTTAAATTATACAGGGAAAAGCCCTGCATATCGCGCAGAATAGCTTTCAAATACAATTATGCTGCTATGTTATCCACTAAATTTGGCCGTAGCGCCTTTTGGAGCTGCTCCGATAACCGATTCATAAAACCGAAAAAAACTTCTCCATCTGACTATCGGAGATATGGAAGAATACATGGACTGTTTCGAGTAACACAGACAGGATCAGCCAAAGAGAGCGGTCGAAGCTGATATCTGTGACTTCTTCAATAAACAACCAAAATGTTCTCCTATTATTCTGTTATCCGTGTTTTCTCTGTGACGCACACCCAGAATCATATAACGAACTGGGGCGATCGCCAGATGGCATGAAAATGCGCGAATGAGTGACTATTGCATTCTTTGAGCATCTTCAGGTGCTGTTTACAGGTCATGAAATAGAAAATAGATTTAGATGTTTCATATTGCACCACAACGCAGTATAATTTCTTCCTTAGAAATATCCATATCTGTTGAGATAACAGCAACCAAGTCCTTGTGCTTCACTGTATTTCGCACATAGACGATACGCGTTGGACACTGAAAACAAAGTTACCGTTTTTCTTTTGAAGAAGACTTACTTTCACAGAAAGCAGGTATTTGGAACGGCCGCGCCGCTTTCTGTTCATGGAGTATATATTTGTGACATCAAGCTGCTGGTCATTGTACCCATAGAATCTCTTGCTGGATTTCTTTAACATGGCAATCATGTCAGGCCCCAGCTTCTACTTAATAGCAGTTATCACCTTGAGCGCTACAAACCAGCGGTCGAACAGCACATACTTTACCGAATGGCCTGCATGCAAGGCCTTTCTGAGCACTTTGAGCATGACATCCAGAGCCTTCTGCTGAGCTTCTTTTCTGATACGACCGGCAATGGAACGTTTGTCATACTTTCTAGCTTCACATACTACCAGGCCAGCTTTTCCGGAGGAGAGAGGAAAAAGACCATGGGAATGCTGGAGTAGATATCTGTCCAGATAAGTGTGAGAATACGATATCCCATTTGATGCTTCATATTCACCCGGCTGAAAAACTTCGATACCAGCGCAGTCTTTTTCCCGGACTTTGGGAATGGTGTATCGTCAACGATGAAGTATTCAACCCTGACATTGTAGGCTGCCAGGCGCATGAAAAAGCTTATGATTCTCTTTGATAGAAGGCATACAAACTAATGCCAGTTGATTTCTGCGTCGTTGCAGAATCTGTATATGGTGTTCTTCGAGAATTCCTCCTGAAAGCGAAAGTTCCAAATTATCATAGACATGTAGGTGCTGACAGGAGAGAACATATACACAAGCAGATACACAAAGATTTGGAGCATGGGAAAACCTTTGATTATATGTGCACGTCTCTTCCAAAGAGATCCCCAACACAAAAATAACGGAGAAAAATCTGGATTGTATCTTTTGGTCTTGCAAATCATCCATTACTTGTGATAAAGTGGCTGCCATAGCATATATCTCCTTTTGGTTTTCTTGTTTGTTTGGTAGCTGCATTATACCAAAAAACGGAGAAATATGCTGTTTTTGTATGTGAAAAGTGCTGCGTTTTAGAATTAATTGTTGAATTCAAAAACTGTTTTCTCAAATCCTTAAGTGGAAGGTATTAGGTATTAATAACATATCTGATATACTCCAATTGTTTTTTGCGGAGTATATGTTACTTATAGTAACGTTAGCGTGAAAAACTATACAAATGTTTATATCAAAAGTGTTCTAGATACCCGCTTCTTGGGGGCTTCGAGAGTCCCTCTAACATAGATTTTGATGGCTGGTTTCCTGATAGTATATTGCATAATATATACAGGTTCAAACTGGACCTTATATCGTGGAATTAACACAACTTTGTCGATGTCATTTTCCTTATTTCAATGGATATTGATGATAAAGAAAGAAGAATAATTCATTATAATCATATAATTGTTGTTTTTGCTCCGGCTGGAATTATTAGTATCTCAAACTACCATCATAAGTGGGTGCAAGAGCGAGAATTTGCAGCAACTAATATCAAGTATATTGAGGAAGAACGGAATGCACTTGCGAATTTAATAGAGATTTCATCAGAATGTTTTAAACGGGATAATACAATCGCTTGTTATGGTTATTTTGACAATCTTTTTTTTGCAGGCCCAAAAGGTTCTGGAAAAATCATATGACAAATAACAATGACAATGCGAGATATGTGATTTTAAGATATTCAGACTCCAGTGCAGAGCAGTGGTAAGAAATGCTGCAGGAGTCAGGTATCGATTTGGTCTTTAAGGATGACGCGTTTACTGTTCTGATTCTTGAGAAAAAACTAAAGCTCTATCGCACAGAAAGATGCGGTAGAGCACGCGGTATGATAAAATAGAGGTATGAAAAAGCAGATGACGCTGCCCGCGTTCAACGATGAGTAGGCAAAAGTACGATGAAGGAAAAAGATTATCTTTCGCAGATAGATCGCATCATCCCGTGGGGCGAGGGGAAAGCATTCATTCAGCCGTACTGCTACAAAGGAGAGCGCGGTAATAAGGCTTATGAGTTGGAACTGATGCTGCGGATATTCATACTGCAGAACCTCTACAATCTGCCAGATGAAGGAACAGTTGCGGAGGACATAGATAGTCGCGCCTTCTCAGAGTTTTGCGGGGTGGATTCCAGCAAACAGATACCAAATGGAGATACATTGGGGCGGTTTCGAAACCTGTTGATTCAGCATGGACTCCAGCAGCAGTTATTCGATCAGGTGGTCGGGATGCTGATGGAACGTGGCATGATTCTAAAAAAGGGAACAATTGTGGATTCCACAATCATCTCAGCACCAGCTTCCACAAAGAACGAGGAAAAGAAACGCGATCCTGACGCCCATCAAGTGAAGAAGGGCAACACCTGGCATTT
>CAZMXF010000005.1:0-32791 GCA_964570015.1 uncultured Oscillospiraceae bacterium
TGATGCTCTCGCCCCATTCCTCCAGCTCTTTCCGGCTGCATTCGAAGGTGCTGATATTATCAAGGCGGGGTTGAATGATGCTCATACGAACAGTCTCGATCTCATAAATATAGCCATAGGCGGCCAGGCCTCCGAGTGCGTAGAGCATCATTTGGCTGTTGTGCTCAGCGTCAACAAAGACGCCCTGTCCCGTCTTGAAATCACAGATATGCAGCAGACCTTTCCCATTTTCATCTTTTCCGATGATCAGCATGTCTGCTGTCCCAAAACCGGATGGAGCGATATGGCTGTAGTCCACTCGCTCCTCCACTAATACCAGGGGTTCGATTCCATTCCGCTTCATCTCTTCGATAATCGAAATGACGAACTCCGCATACACATCGGTGATCTGGTCGATCTCCTCCGTGTAAAACTCCTCTGACTGAGGACGTGTTACTCTCTCGTGCAGGTACTTCCGCACCTTATATTCACAAATCTCATGGGCAAAAGTGCCCTCGGCCGCGTAGACGGAACTCTCATTCGGAAAGCTCTCCTGTAGCCGTACCGACGGAGGGCAATTAAGCCACTGCTTCGAGCTCGAGGCACTTAACAGCGCGTGAATGTCTGGCATCGCATCATCTCCTCTTCTGAGATTGTCAATCCCATCAAAGCTGAGAGATGTCGGTCAGGAATGCTTCATACTTTGACGCGGGCAGTTCGCTTACCTTCGTTACGCCATAGGTCTTCAGTACCGAACCGATCTTCTCATTATTGGATCGGTCCTGCTTGATCTTTCTGACTATCACCTTGGTGATATCGTCTGCGGTAACCGTAGAAACTGGCTTATTGGTGTCCGCAGTTTCCGGTTCCTTCACAGCAGCTTTTTTCTCTACATCAGCAACCTGCTCGTGTATATCAGGAGCAGTGGCAGGCTCAGCAGGAACAGCATTAACAGTCCCCACGGTTCCTTTGGTTGTCTCGGGGTCATAATCCTTCTCCTCTCTTACAGGCTTTATCGATTCTCCTGTGTTGGAAGCCTTCACATCGGGTTCTGAAAACTCACTGACCAGATTCTTTGCGGTCTCTGCATCAAGTGCTTCCAACATGGTCAGCACACCTGCAAAAACCGTTCCGATCCCTTCGGTCAGCTTGCTCAGCTTCACCGTCACAGGATTGACGCCCTCTGTGGATGTTCCGTTATTATCTGCCATATTCATTCCTTTCTCCGGGAAGCCCCCGGTAACGGGGAACGGCTGCAGCTCATCTGAACCGTAGCCGTTCCAGAGTTCTTTTCCGGAGGATTAACAAGTCCTCTCATATAAAGGCACGGCAGAATGCCTTTTGACCGTATCAGGCATATATTTTTTTGACTTTTTTCAACGCCTCCTCAAGCCGGTGCATAACAGTTGTCCTTGCCAGTCCGAGCATTTCTCCGATTTCCCGCTGGTTATATCCTTCCTGATAATAGAGAACAAACACTTCACGCTGCTTGTCGGTCATGGACTCCAGGGCTTCCTGCTGACGTTCCTTCCGAATATAAATATCTTCAGGGTTCTCTCCGAACTGTTCCTCGTGCCAGGTGTATTCCCTCTTGAGAGAATCTTCCCGCTCCTCTGTTTCATCCTGGGCATCTCCTTCTTCGTTGTCACCGCGGATATAGCTCCTGTTCTGTTTCCGGTCGCCCTTTCGCTGCATGGAGAGCGTTTCAATCCGATGATCCCCGATAAGTGTGAGAGCAATTGCCCATGGCAAGGTTTCCAGATACCCTTCCGGCAGCTCAAAGGTCTCCTTGATTTCATCACCCTTCTCGCTGTCCTTCATCGGGTCAAAGTGGTACGTGAATGAAGTACAATCCGGAACCCAGAGGACGGTGTAACCGGAACCGTTGTCGTATACAGCATAGCCGTTCTGATAAACCTTGCAGCGTTCTTCTTCCGCAATCTGCTCGCCGCATTCTTCGCGCAGCTGCTTGGTTTTGGGAGATTTCTCGAGACGCTGAACATTTCCGAGGATAGCGATGAGTTCACCGAGGGTGGTGTTTTCGTTGATAGCAACAGTGTTGTTAATAATGGAAGTAGCCATTTCTATAATCCCTTTCTCAGGCTTTCTTGCCTGTTGGCCTGAGCGAGCAGGACTACGGACGACCACGCTTCCATTACCAGCGTCCCGGAAAAATGAAGCCGGACCTTTTCTTCCTCGGTCCGGCACAAACCACCTGAAAAAGGGTGCACGAGACCAAGGGTGTCCATCATGGTTTTTTCAGACTCCCGCCGCTGGTTCACTACCGGTGTGGGCTGTTGAAAAACCATATGTGACATCCGAAGTCCTGCGTGCACTGCAGGTGAATAATCAATTTGTCAATCTCCGGCTCCCGTCGGAGTCAGAGTGGTTGGAGCGTCCGCTCCTGTGTTGATATCCGGATATAGCTCCGGATGCGCTGCTCAGTGTATAGCCGTGTGCTGCTTATGCGCATTGCGCTGGCCGCCTCCTTTCTGTCGGCCAATGCGTTCTACTGTTACGGATTTCTCGGGCTTCTCACCCGATTCCGTGTTTATCTCTGTTAGATGAGAGTATGCCATGAAAACCATCGCTTGCAGAGGGACGGAAAGTACCTGTTTTCATGGCAAATCAGCTGTTTTCCCCTTATTTTAAGGGTCTACATCGAGCAAACCCTTGTATTCTGGGCCTTCCTGCCCGGGTACGTTCCGTACCCGACCCCCTCTGGATTTTTCAATAATTCCGGTCTCGGTGGATCTTAAAAGCGCCATCGCTGGTTCATTTTCACCTTACCCGGGTACGTTCCGTACCCGACCTCTGCTCCAAACCAGCCCCAGAACGCAATAAAGCCGGGGTATAGACAGAACAGCCCATTTCTGGACTTATTCTCGTCTATACCCCGGCTCTCTCCACGGTGTATCGAGTGGCACGTTGGCGGGTATTCATTTTCCACTTCATCCTGCCGAATCTGCACGCTTTCGGCAGACCACAGTCTCACGGTTTTTCTTGAAGCGGAAGGATTAGGAACTATATCATTGGACCACAGCTATATTGCATTCTATTAAAAGTTGACGGTCATTCTGGGAAGATTCTCCTGGTACATCTTCTCCTGGGCTTCGTCCCAGGGAATATACGATTCCAGTTCTTCGCCTTTCATGTAGGCCAGTGCCCTTTTCCCATTGATAATTGCCGGCTGCGCCAGCATTCTTGGTCTCCTGCATGGAGGACAGTGCGTAGTCATGAGTCTTGAATTCTTCGATGCATCGTTCAATGGCAGGTCCTCCTATTAAAACGGCAGGTTGTCTGGATCGAATGCAGCAGGAGGATTCATAAAATTTGCGATGGTGCTGCGTACGCTGCTGGAAATTTTCAGGTCATATTCATGTCTGGCAATGCTCTGATAAAGTGCTCTTGCTACTCCGGAAAGACTCTGCGCAATATTGAATGTATTGCAGACAGGTTCATAGACATATTCATATGCCTCCTGTGGAAGTTCATAACCACCGGTATAATCTTCTGGTTCGCGATAATGTCCGAAATAGAAATCAAAGTACTCATCATCCACAGTGTTTCCTGCTTCATCTACTCTAAACTCACAGCCCATCGGGAAAATAAAGATATCTGTTGCACCGTCAAAACAAGTATGAAAAGCTGTATTTGTCACCCAGGCGCGGTCGACATCGACTCCTACAGAATGGATACGATTCTTTCCTTCGCCAGAAGCTGAAACTTCACGTCCTTCGTAGAAGGCCGGAATGACTGATACCATTACCTTATCTGAATTTACTGTTTTAATGATCGGCAGATGAGGATCCTCGCTTTTAAGCTGATCATTGATATCCGCAATCGATATTCTTTGCCACTCCAGATCATTGGCGTCGGTCATAACTTTCAGCCGTGTAAAGAAGTTCCCCATGTATTGCAGATTATCCGTCGCCTGGGAGAAGTCTCCTTCAATCAGCATATCCGTGCTGACACCGAGAACCTTAGCAAGCTTCCAGATGATGTCAGCTGACGGCGCGGCTTCCGTCTCTTTTTTTAGCATTTTAGAAAGGTAGCCAGTAGAGATCCCAATCTCCTGTTCCACCTCTCCGACTTTTAATTTTTTCTGCTGCATCAGAGCTGTGATATTATCCACAAGCTTCTGACGGCTGAACTCTTCATTCATGATTATTCTACCTCCTGAAGTTTTATAGGACAGTTATATCATATATTAGAACGATTGTCAAGTGCTATATGACGATTGTCCTTGATTATCCGTATTTATCCATTTGTGTCCATATGTTTCGCCATGTGTCCTATTCTATCGACTATTGTTTTGGAAGCAAAAACCGCCGAGCCATCACAGCCCAGCGGTTCTGATTCTCTTTTTTCTCTTTACACAGCTCTTTCCTCTTCCAGCTTCACGCCGTTTTCATCAAACCCGGCAACAAGATATGTCAGCGGTCGGATTCCCATCTCGACCAGCTTCCGGTTCACCTCTGGCACGGGAAGCATGTACCATTCATTCAAAGCATACTGATAACAAAACATCTCATCGGTATTCAAGAAGTTCGTCGGTGCGTGACGGATGTATTCCCTGCTCACCTCTGGCGGCAGATGCAGCGCAATCGCTACCGCAACAATCTCCTGAATCGGGAACAGTCTGTTCGGATCATTCCTCATATTCTTGATGGTTTCTCTGGAAAGGCCGGTTGCCTCGGCCAGCGGTACAATGTTTATTTTCCGCCTGTCCATCAGGTCTACTGTCATCTGATTGAAGGTCTTCTCTATGATCACGTAGTCAGCTCTTTGCTGTCGGATTAGCGCTAGAGTCTTCCTGCCCTCATCGGTTATCGGGCTTGTGCCATCCTTCTTCTGATAATGGTAATCCTGGCGTCCTTTACCAACACCCTTCTGGATGATGCCGTTGACCATCTGTACCAAAGAGTTCTGGTAAATCCTCTTAAAAACGACGCAGCACTCCGCCATATGCTCGCGGGCATAAGGTGTGAGGTGGTCATACCCGAACTGGTCACGATACAGGTATTTCCTGTCGTTCCGGCAGTAATGGCCTTCAACATAAAGATACGCCCCTGTGTTGATCAGTTTCCGGAACTCCGAATTTCTCAGGTATTCCTTGATGCCATCACTCTCATCGATGGTGTAAGTCTCGTTCTCTGCCAGATTGGAGATATAACCTGGCACCAGATTCCCATTGGCTGACTGCATCAGCCCGCGGACGCCGTTGTATCCGAATTCGATCAGGCGGGTTCTCGCCACTGCCTTTGTGGTTTCAAAATACTCCGCCGTCTGATCAACCATCTGGTTCATGCTAGCAAGATCCAGTTTCCACCCCAGATTCTCCATGAGTTCTTCTGCAAAAGCTCTGCCGGGTTTGTCCTGGATGAACAGATGGCCGGGCATTTTGTTGGCCTGCATCTCCATGATATCCACTGGCGTCCACCTGTCATGCTGCGCGGCTTCTTTATCGAAGCGTTTGCACATATAGGAGCAGTACTCATGGCCGTGGAGCTTCTGCAGCAGAAAGAAAAATCGACCAAGGTAATGATGAATCAGCTCATGCATCAGCGTCGATTTTCTTTTGGCCGCATCTTTAGCAATATCCCTGTTCAGCACAATTGTTCCGGGATTGATCTCTGCGACAGTGATCTCGCCGGACTTTGGATCCACAATATCTGCCGTCCCAAAGCTGAAGAAGTATTCTCCCAGAACTCCTTCCTCCGGAAACACCCCATACCGTACTTTCAGGCTTTCCTGGTAGACCCATGCCGCCGGATCAACTGGTTCACTGGAATCATAGTATTGCCGCATGTATTTGTACATGATGCATTTGGCCATTCGGTTGTAGTCGTTCCCTTTCAGGACCGGCAGCAGATACTTGTCCACCTGGATTTTCCACTCATCCCGCGCAATCAGGCTGTCTTCCTCATGCGGGATGACTCCAACAAACCTGCAGATCATATGACAGGGCCGGAGGTCAAAGCTGTACCGAAGTCGCAGCTGTGGAGAAATGTTATACCGATTCTTCAGAAAATTGTTCCCGGCCCGCACTTCCTCCAGCTTAATCCGTGTGTCAATGAGAATATCCACCTGGAAATCCTCTACCGGCTGGAAGAAGACCGATTCGGATCGAATCACCTTCAAGCTGTTCACCCACGCACGAGACAAACTCCACTCGTCAGAACTGGTTTTAAACTTTTCCGGGTATTTTCCTATGATATCCAGGAGATCCGCTTCAAAATCCCTGTGGAAAACCTTCTGGAGGACATCAAAAACAGTATATGGTTTGAATGATGCGTCAATCCTGGTCTGGTACCGCCGTCTCCGTTCTTCCGTAGACAACATCCGGAGCGGATCATACACATGCGGACTCTGCAAGATCGAAGCTTCCTTCATTTTCTGTCTTCTCCTCCTACTGGTTACATTCTGGTTACATCGTGCGGCTATGATATCACAATTCTATAAGTTTGTAAATAGTAAATTACTCTTTACAGATGTAATTTTTTGTGTTATTATCTCATCAGAAATGTTTTAGTCCTGGGAGTTTTTCATTTCAGGACTCTCGGAAGGAGAATGATTATGGCCAGGAAAAAAATTGAACGATCAACGTCAGGAAAAGGAAATGTCATTGACATGAAAACCGGAAAGCCGGTCGAAAAGCCGGTTCTTCCTGTCATTTGTGAGCGGATACAGCATTATCGCAGCCTGATGGGTATGGAGCAAAAGGCACTTGCCGATCTGATTGGCGTTACTCCGAATTCCATCAGCAATTGGGAAAACGGGCGCTCAAGACCAGATGTTAATCTTCTTCCGGCTATTTGCGAAGCCCTGAATATTTCCTTTTACGATTTGTTTGACATCCCTGACCCCATGACAAAATTTACTGCCCGCCAGCAGTTTCTGGTGGACAGCTTTACGAATCTATCAGAAGGGCATAAGCAGGCAGTCGAGACCATGATTGACACACTTTCCAAGGTCGAAGCTGCCGAAAATTGCCCGGACCTTACTACACTTACCTATTTCAGCCGCCAGCTTGCTGCTGGTTTCGGTGACCCGACGGAATTTGAAGACGAAGGTGAAGATGTCTATGTTTATTCCTCTCCGGACGTCAATCGCGCTGACTGCATCTTCACGGTGAACGGCAACAGCATGGAGCCTGATTTTCATAGCGGTCAGGATGTTCTCGTACAGCGGATTCCTGCAGGACCGGATCTGAAATATGGAGAAATCGGTGCTTTCATCGTTGGGAATGAGACATACATTAAAGAATACCAGGAGGACGGACTCCATTCTCTCAACCCGGATTACGCAACCATGCATTTCTATGATTCGGATTCCGTCTATCTGATCGGCCGCGTTCTCGGCATCCTTGACAAAGCCTCCTATGCCAATGAAACCGACATTGCACGATATCAGGCTGTGCATGGTGAAGACTGATCGGCGTAGGCTTACCTATAGCAGATAACCACGGAATTCAAGAGGAAGGAGTTGATTTTCACATGAATCCGCGTCTGCCGCATTATGAACGTGTTTATGTCAAAGTCAACTCCGACTTTGATTCCACAGGGTATATGCAGCCATGTTCCATCACATGGAAGGATGGCAGAGTTTTCAAAATTGAGGCCGTGAAGGATTTTCGCCCGGCTTCGTCTATCGAAGAGAGTCTCCCCGGTGACTGTTATACGGTGCAGATCAAAGGCGAACTTCGGCATCTTTTCTTTGAGCGGAGTAATGACCGCTTTGCCAGCCATTTCGGCCGCTGGTGGGTGGAGGCTTCGCAATGAGCAGTTCTCGGACCTACATCGCAATCGACGCTAAGTCGTTTTATGCCAGCGTCGAAGCAGTCGACCGCCATTACGATCCGCTGACCGTTAACCTCGTTGTGGCAGATCTGTCGCGTACAGAGAAAACGATTTGTCTGGCGGTCTCTCCCGCGCTGAAGGCTTACGGAATCTCCGGCCGGGCACGGCTTTTCGAGGTTGTCGAGACTGTGAAAAAGATCAATCATGAGAGGCTCAGGAAAGCCATTGCTCTGGGTGCTGCAAAAACAGATACGGAAACCGGGAAGAAAACACTCTCCTCCCCCTCTTTCGACTCTCTTGCTCTGGCTGCAGATCCTTCCCTGGAGCTGTCCTATGTTGTGGCTCCTCCGCGGATGCTGCTGTATGAGAAGATCAGCACAAAGATCTTTTCCGTTTACTCCAAATATATCAGTCCGGAAGACATTCATGTCTATTCCATCGATGAGGTGTTTCTGGACGTAACGCAGTATCTCGCAACCTACAAGTTAACTCCCCATGAGCTCGCCATGCAGATGATTCGCGAGGTCCTGCATGAAACCGGAATTACAGCCACAGCAGGAATTGGCACGAACATGTTTCTCGCCAAGGTTGCCATGGATATTGTGGCAAAGCACGTAGAACCGGATGCTCAGGGCGTCAGGATTGCGGAACTGGATGAACAGACCTATCGGGAGAAGCTCTGGTGTCACAGGCCGATCACCGACTTCTGGCGGGTTGGCCCTGGAACAGCTCGAAGGCTTGAAAGCCTGAACTGTTTCACCATGGGTGACGTCGCGCGACTCAGCGACAGAAACGAGGATCTGCTCTACAAGGTATTCGGCATTAATGCGGAACTGCTGATCGACCATGCCTGGGGCTGGGAACCGACAGAGATCGCAACCGTGAAAGCTTACAGGCCCGAAAATACTTCCATCTCCTCCGGGCAGGTGCTTTCAGAACCATATGATTTTGAAAAGGGAAAACTAATCGTACGCGAAATGACAGAGCTACTTGTTCTGGATCTGGTGAAGAAGGGTCTTGTCACCAGGAAAATGGAACTGGACATCAGCTATGACTGGACAAGCCTGAAAGTAAAGATTCCTGCCGAACGATGGCAGGATGCAGTTTATGCCGTTTCCGGAACAGATGAAATATATGAAGGCAAAGTCACCCTGAATTACTATGGCAAGCCGCACCCAAAGCATGCGCACGGCACCGCTGATTTTGGGAAATGGACCAACAGCACCCGGCGCATCATGGACAAAATCATGGAGCTGTACGACCGGATCGTAGATCCACGTCTCCTTGTCCGCCGGCTCAACATTGCCGCCATTAACCTTGTGGATGAGAATAATGCTCCTGTGGAGTTGCCAAAAGGAGCGGTCAAAGACCAGCTCAGCCTGTTTGATGATGCCGCCTTCGACACAGAGGATGAGAGAAAAGCCCGAGAACAGAGGGCCGCTGAAAAGACCCAAGAGCGGAAGGAACGGAAGATTCAAAAGACTACACTTGCACTCCAGGAAAAGTACGGGAAGAATGCCATCCTGAAAGGTACCAACTTCATGGAAGGCGGGACGACAATCGAACGCAATGCTCAGATCGGCGGCCATCGCAGTGGCTCTGAAGGGTTCACGCGAGAGAAAAAGCAGCGAGGAAAGATTCATGACAAAAGGAATCACTGAAAAAGAACCTGATCCAAGGGTAGTCTACGCTGACATCATCAGCATGCCACATCATGTTTCCGAAACTCACCCGCATATGAGTCTTTACGATCGGGCAGCACAATTCAGTTCCTATAAAGCTCTGAGCGGCTACGAAGATATGGTGGCAGAAGAAGCCAGGCTGACGGAGAGTGAGATTGAACTGTCCGAGTCTGATATGGAGCTGCTCGGGCAGAAGCTGGATCTGATTTCCGATGTCGTTGCAGACGGTGAACATCCCCTGATCACCTTCACTGTCTTCATTCCGGATGATAAGAAATCCGGTGGTAAGTATGTTGATGTTACGGGCCGTGTGAAAAAGATCGACACTACCTTCCGAAAGGTTGTCCTGATGACAAAGCGGGAAAGCGGTGTGAATGAGACGCTTGATTTTAACAGGATCATCGATATCCATGGTGACCTTGTGGATTATTTGGACAATCTGGAGTGACCAATGTTCGGAGTAATTGAAGTTGAAACGGGAAAGCTGCTCTTCATCTGCCAAAGTGAAGAGAAAGCTTTCGAAGCTGTAAAGGATGGCGAAATAGTCGTTATCCTTGATGATGAAGGATTTTTGGAGGTGAAGCCGGCTAACCCGGTGTTGAAATAATGGAAGAAAAAGAACAGACTCTCCCCTGGATCAGAGAGCGTGACGAGCACGAACCGGAAGAACCGGACACGGACTTCATCACTCTCCTCATGGAAAACGAGTTTCATTAAACCGACAGTAAAAGCCACCAGCTCTGCAAAAAATGGAAAAAAACACGGATAAAAACACGGATAAAAAAGAGAAAGAACCATGACCCCACAGGAAATGAAAGAAAAACGCCTCTCCTTGCATCTCTCCCAACCTGCCCTTGCAGCACGCCTCGGTTTCAGCGCAGCACACGTGCGAAATGTTGAAAACGGATACACCGATCTGCCGGACGCGGTGATGGAATTGTATAATGATGTTCTGGTGGAAGGGTATAAACCATCGATCACCGCTGATGAGATAAGGCGTCTCCGTCAGGAACGCGGGTTATCGCGTGAGGAACTCGACGAAGCCCTGGGCTTCCCACACGGGTATGTGAGATTATTTGAGATCGGAAAGCGTTACGCCACACCGGGACTGGTGGAGAGGATAAAGGAGATCGGGTCGGCGGGAGAATTGAAGATGTAAGGAGCAGGCGTAATCCTGCTCCCCTTTTATTCTGGCTCTTTCTTTATAACGCCGAACCGCACAAGGATCGGGAATGCATAAGATCCCGCTCCCGGGAGCCCCAGTGCCTTCGGTCCCTTCACCAGACCGCTCAACTCAATCGCTCGTCTATACCCCAGCTCCACGGTACTCCTACTAATACTCTTTTCTTTCTTCACTTTATCCGGCAGGGTCGTGATCCACAGCTCATTTCCGTAACCGGGAACTGACTCACCCGTATAATGTCGACCACCGGTGGAACCGGTGCTGGAGACAGTATATATGAACCGTACACCAGGTCTCGCCCCTCTTCCGGATGTCTGGAATGGATAGTTCTCAAATGCGATGATTGCTTTCCACAGGTAGAGGGGAGCATCGGGGAAAATGAGATGCTGATGGAGTTCTTCCACAGCCTTCTTTCTCTTTCGATACTGTTTTATCCGTTCCGCCTCGGCACTCATGGTGTCGAGGTTATATACTTTTGTGTGTGGGAGATAACCCGTGATTGAGCTTCGACTCATTCCCGTTGCTTTCTGTATCTCCGGCACATCCTTCTTCTCCTTCCAGAGCCGCAGAATCGCATCTGCTGTAGGAGATGAATAGTACTGTTCCCTATCCCGGACTCCTGCCGTGATCAGCAACTTCCTTACCTTCGCCCGGCTCATTTCAAGCTCGTCGGCTACTTCTTTCACCTCTGGGTCCGGAATAGATGTCCATAGGGAGACAAGCTCATCCAGAAGTGTGTCCATCATCTTCTCTACTTCTGCTTTATGCTCTGGATATTTCTTTCTGCGTCCCAAAATGTCCTCCTTAATATCCGTAACAAAACGACACATTAGCTCTAAAAAAAACAGGCTTTCACCTTTTAATACTTTTCCAATCTATTTTTCTACATCCCCCGCAATCTCCCCGGACTACTCATCCCCGGCGTCCTTCAGCAATTCCCACACTTCAATTTCCAGCGCTTTACAGATTATCTCCAGCGTACTTAGGCTATCCGTTCCCTTCGTCTCAATCCGGCTCACCGTCCACGGCCCTGGGAAGTTACAGAACTCTGCGAGTTGTTGCTTGGTCCAGTGGCGTTCGTTGCGGAGCTGCCGTATTCTTTTTCCTGTGTCGATCTTTGCCATCTCCCCTCCTGTTATGGAGGGAGTCTACCACAGAGAGGAGATGGTGTATATGCTGGATTCTGCAAAAGAGGTGGCTCACCACCCGAACAAATACTGATCCAGATCCTGAAGGGCTTCCTTCAGTTCTTCATTCTTCTCCGAGTCGATCGCTTTTTCCAAGAACAGCGCGTCTGCATCGGTACCAACGGAGGAGGGATCATAAGACATCTCCATCAGCTTCGCAATCCGCCGGCTCTTTGCGGATTTGTGGGTAGCACAGTAATGTTCGATTATGATTCTGGAGTATTCGTCCATGGGGGTCCTTTCCTAGGTCAACATTTCTTTTTTTGTACTTCACCTTGCTGTATATAATTCTCCATATTTTCATTAAATCCGGACGCATCTCACCGCGACGCCTTCCTGGCTTTTCTCAGTGCGTTTGTATTTCACAGTTTGATCATTAACGGCTTTAAAAGCCTTTTCAAATTGCTTACATATTTTTCTTCAAGTATATGTGAAGCAGCATTAACTGAATAATCAATTGCATTGATGTCTGTATAGGCAGCGTACTTGCCGAGCTCCTGCTCTTTCAATGTTGCTGTGAAAATGATCTGATTCGAAAGCTCCCCAAATTCTTTCAGAACTGTGTTTTCTTTTTCCGTTGACAATTCTCCATCACGGAAATAATCCATCATTATAGGATACTTATGGGCTAAAACAACTGCAAGTGAATAGAGTTTAGAAAGATAAAACTCAGTAGCTTCACACCCAGAATATACACTCGACTTTCTTGAAAACAAATCATCGAAAACAAGTGTTCCGGATGGATCGACCAATTTATAAAACCGGTTCATTGTAGTGATAATATTCTGCTTCAACACTTCCCGCTTTGCTTGATCTATTTCAGATTTTTGCTTTCCAGCCTTCTGTTGCGTCTTAAGAGCTTTTATTTCTCTATCGATTTCTGCTATCCTTGTATCAGCCTCTGTCGAAGCGGTAATACCGTTTTTGTACATTAGCACAGATTCAAGACCAATTTCCTCTTCTTTCAGAAGCTCCTGCATTTGTCTCTGAAGAGCATTTATCTGTTGAGTACAATGATCTATCTCTTCCTGATATACACTTATTTTATCTTCAATGGCTTCTGTGATATTTCTACGCATTTCTGTATCAGAAATATCAAAGGTATACGACTTATCTCCTGAGGAATATCCGATACGTTTAGATCCACAATCAAGACAGTACAAATCCCCAGATGTCGGTGTCCTGTTCAATGAACGAATTTCACTTAGTGTCCGTTCATTGATGGTTTTCCGCTGTAATGCACGATTTTGGCTTTTCTTAAGCTCTACAATGCTATTACGGATCGCTTCAACTTTCTTAACTTTTGCCTCAAATGCGGCATTCCCCTGCTTCTGTGAAATAAACTCCATAGATGGGGTCGATTTCTTTAGGATCTTGTTTTGTTCAAGAAGGACTTTCTTCTCCTCTGAAAGAAGAGCGATCTTGTTCTTAATCTCATCAGTGTCAAACTCGACGACATCTGTTATACCTATCCCGGCAAGAGCATAAACAAGATTCCAGAAATCCTCTTTCTTATAATAACCGGAATTAAATATTGTTGATGAGTCTTTTTTATCCTGTCCCACGAAGAAAACCTGATAAAGAAGTACAGGATCGACCATTTTCAACACATTGTCTTTCACAATTATAGGGAAGACAAAACCGCATCTGTTCAGATATCTTTTCAATTCTGACACAGAATCAAGGATGCTCATTCCGTTTTCCGTTTTTACTACGAAGGAATCTCCTTTTCTACATACGAATATGATCTTCCCATTATCAAGCTCTATCTCTACATAGTGGTAATAATCCTGATACTCGAAAGAGGACGGGAAAATAGGTTCATTTCCTATCGCATAAAGGGCAGACTGCATGACAATGGTTTTACCCTTGTTATTATCATCACTAAAGATAATATTGAAACCAGATGTCAACCTGTCCTCTATGAAGGCTTCTTCGGCATCGCCAAATGCTATCTTTTTAATTATCATTGCAATGCCTCCTTCAATACAGCAATCAAGTATTGAACAGTATAGTCATCCAATCGAGGATTCCTAACAATATCATTCCCAGAAATCAGATCAAAAGTTTGTTTCACTGTGAAAGCTCTATTTCCCTCAATTGTTTCGCAGATTAAATCTAACAGATTCCAGAATTCATCAGTGTAAGTTTTATCGTTTAGCAAAAGAGATATTTGCAATTTACAGTCCTCAATGATATCTTTTTGCTTTAATCCATCGAACCTATGGAGCAGTTGGTAGAAGGAATGCGGAGCCGGAGTATTCATGACATCATGGTTTATAAATGTGTTCAATACCATCAAACGTATTTCCTTTGATCTCAGAATACGATCATAGTATAATACGTCCCTCAATTGTGTGACGATCTCCCCTTCAACAGAATCGTTATTCTTTTTTCCAGCCTGCGCATCGCGGATCTTGTTAAATATTCCATCCAAAACGTTGTCTTGTGGGATATACTTTGGATTGATGCTCATGATGCCTTTTATGTACTCTGCCTTGGATTTGTCATCAATCACAAATGTTACTTTCTTTAGGAATGCATCAATATTGTAATCTGTAATCCATTCTTCATCAATATAAGACTTTGTTCGCTTATGGGCTTCCTCCACAAGGCCCTGTCGTAAACTCTTGATCGCCTTATCATTGATGTTATCAATCCCAAATGTATTCTTGCTTCTGTCTTTTCGAAAAGTGTCTGGGACTTCAGCCATGAACAAGATGAGATAGTCGAAATTGAGATCAGACATCTCATTTTTGAAAAGCGTTACAAGTTCTCTTCCGATACCCTTTGCACTGGTTGCCTTTGTCCCTTTCGACTGAACGTCCCAGGCCTTGTCGGCATGTACATTTAACCCGGTCACATCGTTATAGAAATCTATTGCGAAAAAATTGATCTGGTAACTGTCTTCGCGGCAGTTCAGCAGGTAAAGCATAGCCTTTGTTTCGTACTCAGCACCTATACCTCTGACCTTTTCCGATGATTGTACTACGTAAGCCATGCTTCACCTTCTTTACAGCAACAATCTTATTGCCGAAAACCTCGGACTTCAAAGCCCTTACAAATCCAATCTCGCTTCGTTAGCCTTTCCGGCTTTTCTTAGTTTGTTGGTTTCTAATGTGATTCACAATTCAAGCCGCCTAAACAATTCATCAGCGGTGTTCAGGTATTCCGTATCACTGGAAAGCACGATCTTCATTTGCTTTTTCAGTTCCGCTCTCCTGACACCCCAGCTCAAAAGTCGCTTTCCATAGTAATACATCAGTGTGTGTTCCCGCCCTTCTGCATCACTGTAATATTCTTTCACCTGATATGCCGGTGGAAAGGCACGACTCAAGATATACTTCCACCCACGTTTTTCTCTCTGTCGTCCTGCATTCATAAATTTAGCGGAACCAAAGACACCACCAGACAGGCAGAAATCTTCAAGCAGTTTTGTTGTCTCAGTGTGTACGCCACTCCCTAACCAAACTTCTGCGAGATTACAGCTCTCTTCGTAAAACTTCAGGATTCCGCATTCAGAGCACATAGCTCTCACAACTATTTCATCATACTCTGTCTTATTCTTCAACAGCCATAAATCCAGAAACGGCCTGATTCCAAGACCTCCGTGAAGGAAATGGTGATTCATATGGGCGATCACATGAAAAACCAGAAACTCAGGAGAGAAAACATATCTACTGCTTCCATCACCTGCGGGTTTTGCGTACTCCCAAGCCTGGCTTAGAAGCCGATCGATGTTTTCAGAGTTTTCCTTGAGAGTAAAATGCAGCTCGAGATGAACACTGGAATTAACCATCGAAATGTCGTGATAGGCTTTTTTCAGCGTTTTGAAATCCGTAGCTTTCTCAATGGCAGCTACTGCTTTTTCGAGATCTTCCATCCTCACAAGTACATCAATATCACTACTTGTTCGAAGTTCCGGAGTTGGATAGAGATGCCGAAGGACGGCTCCTTTCAGAGGAATGTATGGGATTTGCTCCCCATCCAAAGCCGCGCTGATCTTACTCAACGCATCACTTTGAAGAATATACTGCTTGGTATCCTTGAGGCACAAACGGTCGCTTTCTTTAACAATGCCCTTCGAAGCACAGGAATTCTTGAGTCCCCTGTGGATGATCGGAAAGATAGACTGACGTGCACCAATCTGCATCAGCTCCTTGCAGTCTGTTTCTGAAAGATCCAGAGGAGCACACACCAGATCCATACCGGCTCGAATGATCGCGAAGAGCTTATCGCAGAGTTCCGTTGTCAAACCTCTTTTCTCCATATCACTGTTAAGAAAACTCCCTCAGTTTCACATTGCAATCTTTTAAAATACTATACAGAAAGCAAAGCGATGGCATGATTTAAAAGTCAAACAGTGTTTTGCTTTGACCGAGTTTCCAGAAATCACGGTTTTCTCCTCCCAGTAACTACAGAAATCACATCAAACACTATCGGACTAATCTTCACAATTCTAAACATTGCTTTCTGTCTCCAATTGAGTTCTGTAGTTGCGCTACCATTAATGCTCCTTACCATATGCACTATTTGGCGTCCTTCAAAACTACTACAACCACACTTTGCAAGAAGAGTTATGGCAACAGGAAGCGCATATTGAACATATCCCCAGTTATATAAATCGGTTGCTTTAACAAGAAGCATTTCACACAAATCTAAATGATTCCTTGTTTCCAGTTCTGAAGTAATACTTCCAGGTCTACCGGCTCTGTAATTATATAGATTGTCATTTATAAGCCATATCCGCTGTGCAGCATGGATTATTTTATGAGATGTTGCTGCTTCTTCATAGAGCTTTCCATCAGGATACCTTATTTGATTAAACAACTCTCTTCGATAGAACCCCAACCATGCAGCATGTGCAAAGAAGACATTATAGCGGATAGCTTCCCCTTCACTAAGAGGACCTTCCTGTATTCCTGTTTCTTTTCTAATTATATCATCATCTAATCGAATAATACTGAAAGAAAAGAGTACCAGATCAGCATTGTTTTTTATTGCCGCCTTATATGGCTTTTCACAAAAATCTGGCTCAACCCAGTCATCGCTATCAATGAACATAAGAAACGGAGCAGTTGATTCGTCGATACCAACATTGCGTGCACTGGAAAGCCCCTCATTTGTTTTATGTATTACTCGAACCCTTGTATCACGTTTTGAATACTCATCACAGATATGTCCCGACCTATCGGTTGATCCATCGTCAATCAAAATGATTTCGATATCAGATAGAGTTTGATGGATGACACTATCTAGGCATTGGCGTAGATACTTTTCGACATTATATACAGGAATAACAACGCTTACTTTGGGGTTCAGCAATTCGTTGTGCATTCCTTTCTCCAAACCATTTTGTTAACTACGCCAACATAAGACTGGATTATCCTTACTACCTTATCGGATACGTTCGTGTCAACGTAGTCTGGTACCGGAATACCAAGATCGTCATTCTTCACCATCTCAACAGCGAGATCAACAGACTGGAGGAGCCCTACCGTATCGATGCCGGAAAGAACGAAACACCCCTTATCAAGAGCTTCTGGCCGTTCGGTACTTGTCCTGATACAAACAGCCGGAATCGGATGCCCGATTGAGATGTAGAAGCTGCTCTCCTCAGGTAGTGTTCCGGAATCAGACACAACACAAAACGCATTCATCTGCAAGCAGTTATAATCATGAAATCCGAGTGGTTCATGGGCAATAACACGAGAATCAAGGGAAAAGCCACTGCTTTCCAGCCGCTTGCGTGACCTAGGGTGACAGGAGTAAAGGATAGGCATGTCATACTTCTTCGCCATCTCATTGATCGCGGTGAAGAGGCTGGTGAAGTTCTTCTCTGTGTCAATGTTCTCTTCACGGTGTGCTGATAAGAGGATATACTTACCTTTCTCCAAGCCAAGCCTGCTGTGGATATCGGAAGCCTGAATCGCCGCCAGATTCTCCGTCAAGACTTCTGCCATCGGAGAACCTGTTACGTACGTTCTTTCTTTCGGAAGACCACAGTCCGCGAGATATCTTCTTGCATGCTCACTGTATGCAAGATTAACATCCGATATTATGTCAACTATTCGCCTGTTCGTTTCCTCAGGTAGGCACTCATCCTTGCAGCGGTTCCCGGCTTCCATATGGAAGATGGGGATGTGCAGCCGCTTCGCGCCGATTACAGACAGGCAGGAATTTGTATCTCCAAGAACTAGAACCGCATCGGGCTTTGTAGCCACCATAGCCTTATAGGACCGATCAATGATGTTCCCCATTGTCGCTCCAAGATCATCGCCGACAGCATCCAGGTACAGATCCGGATCATCTAATCCGAGATCCCGGAAGAAGATACCGTTAAGAGTATAGTCGTAATTCTGGCCAGTATGCCATAGCTGTGTATCGAAGAACTTCCGGCATTTCTTGATAACGGCTGCAAGCCGTATAATCTCAGGTCTCGTTCCGACGATAATCGCCAGTTTAATCTTTCCGTTCTCTTTCCATTTTGGGTATTCCATACTCTTACTCCTTCACAACCGGCTCAAAATACGTATCCGGCCGATCCTTATCCAGCAGCTCGGAAGCAAACATCACTGTAACCAGATCTTCCGTCTCAGATAAGTTGATAATATTATGTGTCCAGCCTGGCTTCATATAAACACCCTGGATTTTATCACCGGACACCTCATATTCTTCGATTTCGCCGTCCTTCAGATTCCGCATCTGAATAAGACCATGGCCATGAACAACAATGAAGATTTCCCACTTGGACAGATGCCAGTGCTGCCCTTTCATGATGCCAGGTTTGCTGATATTTATTGATACCTGCCCGTGGTCAAATGTACGGATCAGCTCCGTAAAGCTGCCACGCTGATCGCAGTTCATCTTATAGTCGAAAACCGTCTTCTCTTTCGGCAGGTAAGACAGGTACATCGCGTACAGCTTTTTCTCAAATGTTCCTGGAGTCAGGCTGCTAATAATGTAATCCTGAGGAAAATCATGGAACTTATAGAGCAGTTCAACGATCTCTCCAAGAGTCGCTTTATGCTTCACCGGGCAATGACAGTAGCGTCCGCTCTCGTCAGGCACTGCCTCCACACCGTCATAATGGCAACGATGTGGATGCCCTTCCATGGCATCGTAGATCTCTTCACATATATCATCGAAGAATACCAGTTCCATCAGGACAGACGGATCATTAACCGTGATCGGCTCATCACGAGCAATGCAATAGCAGAAGGTCCCGACAGCAGAATTGTAGCGAGGTCGGATCCATTTTCCCACCATGTTTTCGAAGCGATAGACATAAACAGGTGCTCCCGTCTCCATGCCATAGTTGAACATCAGTTCTTCACCAGCAAGCTTGCTACGTCCATACTCTGAGTTGCCGAACCGTCCAGACAGAGTTGCTTGAACGGAAGAGGTAATCATGATCGGAGCTTTATTATTGTGAGCTTTCAAGCAGTCGAGAAGCTGCGAAGTGAAGCCAAAATTTCCCTCCATGAATTCAGATATCTCCTTCGGCCGGTTCACACCCGCGGCATGGACGATGAAGTCAGCTTTTTCACAGTAATAGTTCAATTGTTCTGCAGTGGATTCACGTGTATATTCAAAAATCTCTCCGATCTGAAGGTGAGGACGCGTCCTGTTTTTTCCGTCTTTGATCGTTTTCAGATTCTCTACCAGGTTGCGGCCTAAAGCCCCAGCTGCGCCTGTTAATAATACGTTCATGTGGTCCTCTTTTCTTTCCTGATATCTGGCGCTGAAATAACCTTCGGTCAGATTGTCATTATATGTTTAAAAATGTTTCGTTTCAACAATTCTCTTGTGAATAATATTGCGGTAGAGTCCATAGCCGATGGCGGTCCCCAGTGTGTTCAGAATCACATCATCTGGATCAAAACAACCATAAAAGGTCAGAAATTGAGTGATTTCTATAAGAAGAGAGAAGCAAAACCCTGTGAGTATAATCCAAAAAGATCTATGTTTTTCACTCATCATAGGTAATAATACACCAACCGGTACAAAAAGAAGAATATTCCCAAGAAAATTTTTACTTAGATTGCCTCGCTTAATTCTATTCCAAAACGAAAAAAATTCGTGGAACGGTTGATATACTATTCGCGTTCCAATTAACTTTTCTCTGCTTAATATGGTAATCCATATAATTATCGCTACAACAATCCCAAGCAACATAGCTGCTATTTCTTTTTTCTTATTCATTTCTATACACCGCTGGTCTTGCTATTATATCAACACTCTCAACATAAGGATAAACCCGGACATGAAGTGTTGCTTTTGCTGGCCTCTCAACCACAAAATCTACATCATCATGCCATTGATAATAGTACTGATAAAAGCCAGTATCATCACTAATATAGAGCTGAAGAGCAATTGAGTTTTCTTCCGCATTCTTCATCCCGGTCAGGGTATAACAACCTGGCTCGAGTTCAAATGCTGAGAGCAGTTTCCAAGCATTACTATCTTCTGTATTCGCTCCATAGAGATGAATACAGCCATCCTGAAGATATTGTAAATATACATCGGAATATCCAAGTCCACCTGAAAACCCTTTCATAATCACCCGGTTTTCAGCACCATCCACGGCGCGGCTTGTTACTTTCGAATAAGAAAGCATTCTCTCATACACAATATGTTTTCGGATTCCATCTCCCAAGCACAGGCAACAAAGCGTGATAATAAGGGATAATGTGAATATCCGGACTGTTTTCCTTCGAATGGCTATTCACTTCACCCCCTTCACAACATCTCAACGCCTTACTTTCCAAGTAAAACTTTTCCCAATGTGACCTTTTCGATTACCTTCTCAATCAGTAAGGCCAGAAAAATTAAAGCTACGCTAACTGGACTCAAAACAAGTAAATCCATCAAAACCGCAGGCATCGAACCAAGCACAATCTTTATCCCTGCTCTGCTCATCAGCTGTGGAACATAAGTGAAGATAGAAGCTGTGATAATATAAATGATCATGGTCTTGCTTGATATGTTCGTAATCCAGTTCCTATGCGCTGTTATTAATGTACTTCCTTCAAGAACCATAATGCAACCGATGAGAGCAACCAGTGCTCTGTAGCTATCCAGCCACAGTTGGGTGAGTGTCTCTTGTTTTAGGATACTCAACCCGCTTGTATAAATGTAGTTCTCTTTATGGAAGAACAGAAGCAAAACGACATAGACCATCAATGTCACCAGGAAAACAACAATGCGCTTACTCCGGGGCTGATCATAATTCCATTTCTTTGCGGCTCCGCCAATTTTAAAGCCAAGCATGAAGAACGGAAGCACGAAGCCATAGAGATTCAGATTGTATACACCCGGCAGCAGAAGGGTTAACAGCGTAAAGACAGCATATGCTATCCAATGTCCATTGAAGCACTTCTCAATAAACATTGTCACTATGCAGGCAATGAACATCGCCTTGAGGAACCATAGGTCGTTTACTGTTCTGGTAAGAAATCTCTCAGCAATCCATGAAGCGGAGTTGCTCTCATGCGTAAAAATGTTCAGTATCACATCAAGTACAGTAAGTACAAGTGCCCAGCTTACTGTGGGAATTAGCAGCTGCTTTGCCCTTTTCCCGATTAAAGCTCCTGCTCCGTACTTCTTAAAAGAACCGCGCATAAGATACCCGGAAATCAAAGAGAACAGCGGCATATGAAATCCATAGATGAATTTGAAGATCGGATCTTCCCAAAAGTCAAACTCAGTGCCATGGAGATACTGGATTGCATGTCCCCAGACAACAAGGAAGATTAATAAACATTTTGCGATGTCTATACTTTGGTCTCTTGTACCCCCCCCCATTCAGGGAAACGGGATTATTCATCTTTTCCATGTGCACAAACATACTCCTCTGCTTTTACTACTGTTCCATCTTCTACTATGCTATCTGCTGGAACTTGTGCTGATGTGGATACCGTAGCCGTGCTTCCAATCCACACTCGATCCCCAACGTTTGTCAGGCTGCGAATGACAGAATTCGTATAAACCAAACAGTAGTTACCGATAGCGGAATCGTGGTGCGCTTCAACCCCAGGATTCAGAATACAGCCATCACCAATTTTAGCATTGTTCTGCACCACAGCATTATTGAGGATAATGCATCCTTTGCCAATTGACGCATGGGGACTGGTATAAGCCGAGGGATGGATAATGTTTGGGAAAGTATAACCAATAGAAGCTGCTTCTTTATACAGTTTTTCTCTTAAGTTGTTATTGCCGATAGTGACCAAGAGCAGCTTATACTCAGGATAGAACTTCTTCATGTCAGCTATAGAGCCGATCACAGGCACTCCGTCTACAACTTTCGCATCACCATCATCAAGAAACGCACAGTCATAGAGAAGACTTGCATGCTCCAGAACAACTCTTCCGAATCCACCAGCTCCTACCAGTAGCAATTTGTCCATAATGTTTAGATACTCCGTGCTTGCACAGTCGTTAATTATGCCGAATTCCCTGCAGTTCCTCCTGCACATAGTCCGTAGTCAGTATCTTCTTAACCACACCATCTACATCGAGTCTCACCGTGTTATGGCTCGTATAGCTCTCCTCTGCTTGTGTTACTACCTTCCCCTGTACAAAATACTTATCATAGTTCAGATCGCGGTTATCAGCAGCCACGCGGAAGTAATGGCCCATGTCTTCAGAACGGAGTCGCTCCTCGCGCGTCATCAGGGTTTCGTAGAGTTTTTCACCGTGTCTGGTGCCAATGATGTTAGTCCCAGTATCGCCAAAGAGCTGCTGGACACCTTTGGCAAGATCACCTATTGTGCTGGCGTCCGCCTTTTGAATGAACAGGTCGCCAGGATTGGCATGATTGAAAGCAAAACGTACCAGCTCAACCGCTTCATCTAGATTCATCAGGAACCGAGTCATCTCTGGATTTGTAATCGTAATAGGATTGCCAGCATGAATCTGGTCAATGAAGAGTGGAATAACGGAACCACGACTGCACATGACGTTCCCATAGCGAGTACAGCAAATCACAGTATCAGATCTCTCCGCAGCCACGCGGGCATTCGCATAAATGACATGTTCCATCATGGCCTTTGAGATACCCATAGCATTAATCGGATAAGCAGCTTTATCTGTGGAAAGGCACACAACACGCTTAACACCAGCGTCGATGGCAGCGTGGAGAACATTGTCCGTCCCTTCAACATTCGTTTTCACCGCTTGCATGGGGAAGAACTCACAAGAGGGAACTTGCTTCAGCGCCGCTGCGTGGAAGATATAGTCTACACCAGGCATGGCATCAGCTACAGAGCGAGGATCACGTACGTCGCCCACATAGAATTTAACCTTTTTTGCATGTTCGGGACGTTTTGCCTGCAGTTCGTGCCGGAGATCATCCTGTTTCTTTTCATCGCGAGAGAATATGCGGATCTGGCCGATATCAGTCTCCAAGAAATGCTTTAAAACCGTGTTGCCGAAAGAGCCAGTTCCACCGGTAATCATTAAAGTTGCGCCATTAAATTCGCTCATTATAGGTATTCCTCCTGGTATTAATCTCTTCTAAAAAGGTCTCGCGTATATACCTTTTCTTCAACATCTAAAAGCACTTCATCGAAGCGATTAGCTAGGATCACGTCGGAACCTGCTTTAAACTTCTCAATGTCGTTGACAACAAGAGAGCCGAAGAAAGTGACACCATCGTCTAACGTGGGTTCATAAATGATAACCGTGGCACCCTTAGCCTTCACGCGCTTCATGACGCCCTGGATGGAAGACTGCCGGAAGTTATCGCTGTTGGATTTCATCGTCAGACGATAAATACCGACTGTAATCGGCCGCTCTTTCTCAGCGTTCCACATGCTATTAGATGAATAACTGTAGTATCCTGCTTTTGCCAAAACACGGTCCGCGATGAAGTCTTTGCGCGTTTTGTTGCTCTCCACAATGGCTCTGATCAGTTCTTCGGGCACATCATTATAGTTGGCGAGTAGCTGCTTGGTATCCTTTGGCAGGCAATAACCGCCGTAGCCGAAAGAGGGGTTGTTGTAGTGTGAACCGATACGCGGATCCAGACACACACCTTCAATGATGGACTTAGTGTCCAATCCCTTCATCTCGGCATAGGTGTCCAGCTCATTGAAGTATGAGACTCGGAGTGCCAGATAGGTGTTTGCGAAAAGTTTGACAGCTTCTGCCTCAGTGAAGCCCATATAGCGGACTTCCGTGTCCTTCTTCTCCGCACCTTCCAAAAGAAGCCCCGCAAACTGTTCTGCAGCAGCGCGGGAACTCTTGTCACAACCGACAATGATGCGAGAAGGATAGAGATTATCATAGAGAGCTTTCGATTCCCTAAGAAACTCTGGACTAAAAAGAATCTTATCAGTCCCATATTTCTCTCGAACAGAAGTTGTGTATCCGACGGGAATCGTAGATTTTATGACCATGTAGACATCCGGGTTATTCTTCATAGTCTCTTCGATTGCATCTTCTACAGCAGATGTGTCGAAGTAGTTCTTCTGGCTATCATAGTTCGTCGGTGTTGCAATAATTACCAATTCAGCACTTTTATAGGCTGACGCTTTGTCCGTAGTAGTGTAAAGGTTTAGGGGACGCTTCCCTTCTCTGGCTTCAGCGAAGAATCTTTCAATCTCATCATCCTGAATTGGGCTGATGAACTGATTCAGCTTTTCCGCTTTCATCTCAGTCGTTGTTATGGCTGTCACTTTGTGATGCTGAGCAAGAAGTGTCGCCAGACTCAATCCGACATATCCTACACCGGCAACTGTGATATTCAATCTCGTGTCCTCCATTAATCTATTCTATTCAGGTCTCGCTTGTAGACCTTGCAATGGCAAACCTGACATAACCTGTTCCGGTAACTGCAATTCTTTTGATCTCAAAAATCCACAATCTTTTTCTCTATCTTCTCCAGTCGGATAACACTGATCAACTTATGCAGACGCAACAGTTATTTTTTTCATTTTCTCTCAGCTACTAAATGCCGAATCACAGTAAATACTTTTTCCTTCATTGTCTTAAATTCCCAAGTACGCCCGTAACCGGCTAGTACCACCACAACGCTGACCCATATCGCTATAAGCAATTTCAAGCCTAATGTAAGATACGCATTTCCGTGCGTGATTGAACATAATAATAGTCCAAGCCCAACACTTACAGTACATATGGCGAAGCTCTTTATCTGTAGGACTAAGTATATACTAAATGATTTATCAAACCTTTTAAAAACAACCTTTCCTTCATACCAGAATGAAGTCAAAATCCTAGATATGGCAGTAGCGACAATGACCCCTGCTACACCCATCAGTTTGCCAAGCAAGACCGAAAGAATAATATTTAAGCCGGCAGCTGCAAGATTAATATACTGTACCTCCTGGAAGATTCCCATAGCAGAGCGATACATCCACATCGTGTTTGTAGCCATACGAAGATAAAAGACAGCTAATATGGCTAAAACGAGTCCGTATGGCATAACGTACTGGGTCCCAACCCATATCGGAACAAAATCCTGAACTATGCATGCGTAACAAGTTGTACAAAACGTCCCGAAAATCGAAAAAGCTGTTAACGCGACTCGGAACATTTCATAAGAGCGTTCCATGTCTCCTTCCGTGTTTAGATTTCCAAAACTTGCTACGAGGCCATTTGCAATGATGCCAGCAATAGCTACTATATAACTGATCAGCATAAAATAGTTTGAGTAGTATCCTACCATCACTGTTCCAAACATAATGGAAATAATAATGCTATCAGTTTGATCTAAGATGGTATCTGAAATTTTAGATAGAAAGGTTGCTTTTATATTTCTGAATAATTCCTTCCTATTGATTAACTGTTTTCCTGCTTGATGTCCTATCTTATCTTCTTTAAGAAAAGGATAATGCTTAAGAGCTATACCATTTAGAGCAAAATTTGCTCCTATAGTGCATAACACCTGAATCAGGAGATATCCCCAGAAGTCTCTAAATAAAAGAAGATAAATAATCTGAAGGATATACATCGCAACAGTCGCAATCGTTTGAACTATATTTGTAATGTAGTTCTTCTGATCGGCGGCTATGACCGTTGTACGATAGACTACAAAATAGGAAGCTACGGAGTTTATCAAATAAAGTGCATAGTATCCGATTAGCTCTTTCGAATCTAACGAGCTATGAACTATATACTTTAGGAAAGGAATCAGCAGCAGACCAACAGAAAGGACGATGATAATGATTGCTGAATAAATCCTTTTAAATTCATTAACCAGACTCGCAATCTGTTTCTCATCTTTTTCCTTCAGTGCACTATATAGATAAAACATAAGCACATTGCCCATGCCCATCTCTGCTAGAGAAAGAACAGAAAGAATATTCGTATATAAGCTACTGATACCAGTATATTCTGCTCCAAGTAAACGGATAAATAATGTTCTTGTCGCAAAAGCAAGAACCATCATCAGTAGTTTGTTTGCTAATCCAGTAGCAACATTTCGTACCGATTTGGCGCTTCTTCCGGTGGCATCTCTCATCGCTTTAGTAGTCCTTCTTTTACTCTGCCAGCTCTTAATTCTTATAATTTATTGACAATCTGTCTACATACTCTTTCGGGAGAATAATATGTTTTATCATATTTATTAGTATCGAACTTTCCTGCGATTATTGCTCGTACTGTTTTTTCTATAGCCTTCTGTTCATTCTTACAAATAATAAATCTGCTTGATTTGCCTAATTCAATTTCAATGGAGTCTGCAACTGGACCGTCTGATAAAACCAGGATATGTTTGGCAGTATTGGTATGATAAAAGACTTTTCCCGGAATTTGTATGCCAACACTATTTAGAATACAAACTTCAACATCAATTTTTGATTCTTCATTTTCAACCTGATCTTGAGGAATCCTATCAAGTACTTCTACTTGCTCCGTAGGCTCAAGCTTGATATCAGATGAGCCACATATAACAAGATGTCCATTTTCCACCTGCTTAAAGGCCTCATAAAGCGGAAGAATATTTCTTATAGATGTGTAATAATTTCCAAAATAACCAAATGTATGTTTGATTATTTTAGTTCGGTCATCTATAGCTTCCGGCATAAAACTCACATCACAGGCCATCGTTTTCCCTTTTATTTCTGGGAATAGTTGCAGTTGTGCCGAGCAAAGCGACTCTGTCCCAAATACAATCTTATCAGCGAATTTATGCAATCGTTTTTCTATCAGCTTAAGAATATACCTTTTAGGCGTATATTGCTGTGGTGTGATCAATGATAGGGCCAAAGGATCCCCCCAATACTGGACGTAGAAAATAGTAGGATATCTAAGTTTCATTTCTTTGCATATTAGCGCCGCATCTAATCCGGGAGATTGCGACACTAATATTGTATCTGTATCAAGAAATCTTTCAAGCTCGGATGGCACTCTGTCAGCGTGGGATCTGTATGTATCTGCTAGCCAAACGAACTGTCTTTTAAGCACATCTGTTTTATTTTTACTATTTTCAATCACGAAATAGATGTTCGGTGTGATACTTGAATAGTAGGTTCTAATATCATCTGTATCGTCCTGCTTCTCAACCACAGCAACGAATAATAACCTATCACATATTTTTGAAAATCCATAAAGTAGATTCCTGGTCATGATTTGTGTCGATGAACCAGATGTCTTGGGATTCCTCATTTCAGATACAAAAACGATTTGTTCACATACAGTCATATTATTCACTCGCTCTCAGTTGTTTGCGATTCATATATTCTCATGAAAGTGTATAACATCACAATAGGAAAAAAATTACCATATGGAGTACCATTTGAGAAGTTCTGAACAATCCTCAATAATGTATAATACTGTGCAAACTTAATTGCTGGCTCATCTATTCGCATTAAAGCATATCTCAAAGGTATTATTCCTTGGATAAACATGAAGAAAATTCCACCTAAAAGCCCCAAATCCCAAAAAGCTTGCATAAAAGGAATATCCAACCAATCCGTATTATAACCTCTCCCGAATACAATCTGAACAAAAGACGACTGGTTAAAAAATTCATCCGGAATTGTATCTATTCTTCTTCTGCGATAGCTTGCAGCCATATCCGAATTGCTTCGTCCTAAATAAGTGTTAACACCATTCACCAATTGGGTAAATGTTCGATTAACCGAGTTGCGTATATCGGCATTACTTCTATATATAATAATAAGCGCTACAGTTAATATGACCAAAGCACCAAGTGCTGTAAAGAATCTTTTGCGATTTATCCTATTAATTTTGGGACCTGTGAAGAAATGTAATAATATCACAAACAACAGTACAATCAATACACTTCTGCGGGAAGAAATAACTTCAACTATGATGGACATAACAACAAATGTTATACGGGCCACCTTACCTGTCTGAGAATTCGGTTGATAGACCAACGCAGAAATAAAACCACAAAAGGCGATAAATCCAGTTGTTGCCCTTGAAACTGCACTTGCATCGTCTGTACGAGCTAAAAGTGCGCCTATTCCTTCACTGAAGCCGTGAATATTAATAACTAAAAATGCAAAAATTGTGCTGAAGCCAAAAATCCAAAATGCATATTTTATAAATAGCGAAAGATTGAAATCGTTATCAATGCCCCATAACAATATGATTTGAAGAAAATACGCCAACTGGTATACTAGCCCAACAGTTCCATCCATCATCCCCGTATTAGACATAAAAGCAAGAAGCAACGTGTAAACAGTGTACACGTAAATAAAGAATGTGTTTTTCGATACCCTATTAAAATTCTCAATACCATGCCAGTTAATTAGTGCACATAGGGATATCAGTATTATAAGAATAGAAATCCAAGAAACATTTATACCAATTGCAACCTTGACCAGACCACCAATACTTACTCCGCAAATTGATAGAGCAAGTCCTACCGCAATACGGCGTTCCTTTTTACCAGCTCTTACTGTCATAGTGCGCCCTCAATACTCCTCAGCAGCATATCAACGATAGCCATTCAACACTTTCCAAATTTGGACAGCATGTTTTTGTATAAATCCCCCTATTACAACCAACACACAAACTACCATCACCGGCATGATTATATAATCAACAAGTGCCGTTACCACGCTTTTTCCGAGAGCAATAAAAAATAACTTCTCCATACTCTCCAGCAGTATGCTATGTGAGAAATATATAAAAGTTCTAGTTCCGGAAATTTTAGCGATCAACTTATTGCCCCCGAGAGTATTTACATTGAAACAAAACCAAAAACCTAAAAATATCACTATATCTACAAGGAGCTGAATGCCATATTTCTTATAATCAATTTCCGGTAATAACACCGAAATAATGACGTAAACAGATAAAACAGCTATGCTTACTCTCTGAATATGTTTGTTCTTGCTTTGGAACAGTTTGTTTAGATGGATAGCAACATAACCGCCAAAGGAAAACATAAATATATCATAAATCAAATTATATTTATCGGCCTTCACCAGGACAGAGATAATCAGAAGGCCAACAAGGGGTATATATCCCCATTTCTGTTTAATACAATACCACAATGGTACAGCTATCAGTAATACTGCAAAGAGATTTCTCATGTACCATAACGGACTATTAACTGGTGCCATCAATGCGTAAACAAATGATGCAGGTGTTAGCTCCCATCCATGAGTCATAGAGAGTCTCTGAGCTATCGCAGGAATGTTTTCAAGTACAATCCAAAATACATATGCTATCGTATTCCATATAAAATATGGTATAACCAATGAATAAAATCGCTTTATATATTTTGCTTTAATATTACATCTGCCCAAATTAACGTAAAACAGATACCCTGAAAGAAAGAAAAAACCAGGAACCGCAACAGCGGTAATGTAATATAGAATTCGTTCCAGGTAGTAACATAATGAATCAATTCCACCAATTCTTGTAACTCCATATACATCCAAATTATACGCATGGATATACACAACCATAACGGTGAAAACTACTTGTATGATTCTTATTTTATTACTTGTATCCTTTGTTATTGTATTTTCCATACTTTCACTACCAACCTTAGTAATCAGCTAATCGCTCGTTCAGCAATGCTCCTATAAGAAAACTCGGGTATACCCTTCTCTATTGCCACTCGCTTCATAGCATCGTACTCGTTTCTGTTTTCCACTAATTTCTGAATTATTGCTGCTATCTCATCAGCACTATCATCTTCCAAGAACTTTACATTACCACCGACATCGACATGGTGTGTGCCTAGCCAATCTTTTACTATCATCGGGATACCTTGGCCCACAACTTGTTCCCAAAAAACAGAGTGTCTACCAGGGAAAACAACTAAGTCGGAGGCCGCGAAATAATCATATGATTTGTCAGCATCGATCCAACCAACATACTGAACACGGATCCCATCTGAGATCGAATTGACTTTTTCCTTTAGATCGTCAGCCACTGAACCAAATACAATCAGTTTTATCTTTTCATTCGGTAACTTGTTTACCGCTTCCATCAGTAGCAAAGTTTGCGTCTTCCACTTATCTATTTTCCCACCGGTAACGATCAGAAAGTCGTTGTTTTCAATGCCGTGTATTTCCCTTATTCTATGTCTCGCATCTGAATTCATTGCACGCTCAACCAGTTCATCATCTGCTCCCATAACCAGTAATTCGCACTTTTCCTTTGGCAACTGATAAACTTCAGTAAGGAAATCAACACGAGCCGGAAGGACACCATAGAATTTTTTGATATAAGGTTCAATCTTATTCGCGCCATGCTTCCATATGATCTTATGAAGAATATTCTTTGTCAACCAGTTGGTAGCGCTATTAGAAAAATCTGCATGATTATCGATGTACGCAATAATTTGGGGATGTTTCTTAAGATATCTTCTAATTTCTCCAATATCCCAGAATTGGCATCCATGGATAAAAATAATGTCCGGAGATATTCTATCAAGTTGTTCCGAAACACCCCTATGAAATACAATTCTATTTTTTATATTAATTTTCTCTGGCATCCTAATAACATGGACACCTTCTTTGTTAACATAGTCCACTTCTGAAGATACTCTAAGTGTTCCCTCATGGTATTCAAGTGGGATGCAAAGCAAAGTCACCTCATGTCCAAGTCGGGAATGATACTTTGATAACAGATTTTCCTGGTATGTCCAGCCCTCGTTGTATGCCCCTACTAAACATAGATGGACGATTCTCATTTGAATACCTCATTCAAAAAATTCAAACGTTTTATTAATAACTTTTTTTAAGTCCTCTGGCGCGATATTATAATACATTGGCAAACGAACGAGCCTATCGCTTTCCGCTGTTGTATATCTGTCTTCTCCATAAAATCTACCATATTTCATTCCCGCTGGAGCACTATGTAAGGGAACATAGTGAAAAACGCAGAGGATATCATTATCCCGCATATGTTTTATATACGCCTGACGGGTTTCAAGATCTTTGCATTTTATATAAAACATATGAGCATTATGTACACACTCTTTCGGAATGATCGGCAGTTCTATTACTCCGGCCCTTTCTAACGATGCAAAAGCGTTATAGTACGCATTCCAGGTTTCTAATCTATAAAGGTCTTTTTTTATTTGAGAGCTTGAAATCTCCGGTGTACGAGGCAAATAAACAACTTCCACGCCTTCTTCTTTCAGAAAGTCAAATTTGCCTTTCCAGTCATCACCCATAACGAACGTATCGATATGATACTCATGCATATCGGAGCGCTTCTGGCTCCAGCTTTCTTCCGGGATGACAAGATCGACGTAACGGATCGCTTCTACAAGAGCTTTCCGTTGCTCATATGTGAAATAACACTTTTTGTGTTTTTCGTTCCAATTGAACTCATCGGATGAAATGACAACTATCAAATAATCACCGAGTGCTTTTGCTCTTCGAAGTAGATTGATATGACCATAATGAAGCAGATCAAAAGTGCCGTAAGTTATAACTCGTCTCATACTAGTTCACTCCATTTCCTCATCAAAATTCTCCCCAAAACAGCACGAAATGCTCTGGAGAAAAAGCCTCCGGAGCCCGTGCAACTTTCGTCTGAAATTTCTCGTTGGTTAGAAGCTGCCAGCCCCAATCTATCTCAACCACAGCGCTCTGTGTGTTGAACCCTCGATGCTCTGCCTATAAAACAGGCATTCCAATGTGACTACGATCCGATCCTTTTCATCCCATTTTTCCTAGCGAAACAGGTCTCTATCCAACTACGCAGCATTAGCCCCTATCTTCTATAATCATTCCACCGATGGTCAAAATTACACTTTATTTGAACCCCTGCTCGCTAAAGAAACCACAAAAGGCAGATTGAACCGATAATGTATTTATTACATTAGAACTATGTGCTCTTGCCTGAAACCATCGAAGGCAGAGCAGCTGAGGCGACAAAATGCATCATTTTTCGAACTCCTCAAAAAAGTTCAGAAAACAGCCTCAATTCGCCCAATAATCCGGTAAATCGGTCTGTTTTGGAGGGTCGTACGCACGGGCAGATTCATTATCATAATCAATTGCCGTTATTTGATCGACGGAAACACCTTCTGTGCTCTCCTTTTTGAAGAGAATTCCTAATTCTCCGACTCTCTATCGATTTCACCCGATGATGAGGCACGTAGTTTTTCCTCGTCGTAGTCCATGGCTCTAGACTGCCCAACTCCTGATATCACATAGTTCTCCCCTACCGCGGTCACCTGGCCATTCTCTACTCCCTGGGTACTCTCCTTAGAGAAGAGAATACCGAAAGTGGCGAACATCAACTGCAAATCTGTGATGACGGACATATTGTTGATATACATCAAATCGAACTCCAGCTTTTCATACGGGTCAGTATTGTACTTTCCATAGATCTGGGCATAGCCTGTTAGTCCGGCCTTTATCTGGAGTCGGAGCCGGAAGTCCGGAAGCACCTCATAGTATTGCTTCGCGATTTCAGGCCGTTCCGGTCTCGGACCTCCCGTTTGTCAAGTAGGAACAAAAATAAAAAATTCGGGAGCCAGCGGGCACT
>CAZMXF010000006.1:0-31807 GCA_964570015.1 uncultured Oscillospiraceae bacterium
CTCAAAAACAGCTTCTATTGCTGTTGAGGAGCAGCGCCTTTTTTCAGTGTCTTGGAAGCGTGCGATGTCCTGTGGCCAAAGGAGGGTAACAATAAAGCCTCACGTTAGTTTTAGATAAAATAGTTCTGCATAAGCGAGAAATGCCGAAATCATTTATTTATTCTTATGGGTATTAAGTTAGCTCACAAAGCATGAGATATTACGACAGACCTTGAGGATCTTGTGAAGAGCTGATACTAAAACGCAATTGAAAATAGACGTATCATCATCACTATGGTATAATAACCATGGTGATGAAAATATAGTAGCAGTTTAGCCTAGAACAGTATGCTGAAATGCTGGTAGCCAAAATGCAATAATAAGCAGATCGATACGGGCTAAATGTACTATTGCTAGATTATAAAGGGAAGAGCCTAGTCGAAATAGTGAAAGATTCAGGCCCCATCGTCCACATGTTTCCCCGTGATCAAGAAATATTATTAAGAAGGATTGACGGGGAACCTCAGAAAAGCATTACATGAGGAATCGCCGGAATCTGAGCTTTGAAGGAGAACCGGAGTATCTGGAAAGAAACCAGTAGCAGGCAGAACGAGATAATAAGGATAGGATTCAAAAGATGGAACTGGTTTTGAAGAAAGAGTTGGACACCCTTTTGAGTTGGACAGATCTATCGGATATTGAGACGCCAAGGTTGGTCTAATGTGATGCCAAGAAACTAGCGCTCAAAGAAGGCAAACGAAGAGGTCATTGCGCCCTCAAAAACCGATGTCGAAAAGACAAAGGAAATAGTGAATAAATCGATAATCTAAGGAAAATGTAGTTTCTCTTGGATATGTGAAAAGGAAGGCAGGATGAAAAAACTGCTTCAGGAGAGAAGCGAAGAAAATGAATCGTTCCCCGGATATTATGGCATTTCCCGAGCTGGCCATGCTTCATCAGAAGAATCGATTATTCTTTGATGAGAAAATAATTTGAGGAACGGGGGGATTACTGCTTCACAGGACCAGCTCCATGTTTCTTGAGCGATTTACATCCATTATGAAAATCCATTATAAATAGGTGCTGAAAAGTAGGCTGTATTAGGACAACGAATTGGCAAATGTATATGTGTACAGATAATCCCTCGAGGTTGAAAAGTTTATCCTTCATGTTAGGAAATGTTAGGAAATATCCGAAGTGTGCTGGTTCGACTAGAATGAGGTATGGAAAGAGATAAAGAGCAGTGATTGGCATTGGTTCTATGCCACAAAAGAGAGCTTGTAGCTGCTGAGAGATTCAATCTGTATAAGTAACGAGGTAAATAAGAATGATTAATTTAAACCAATTCATTTCAAAGAATGTTACAAAAAGACGGAAATCGATGTTTGTTGATGATATCATGATCAACAAGGATTCATTACGCGATAGAATTGAAGGAAGGAGAGTTCTTGTCATTGGAGGAGCTGGTTCAATAGGCTCTTCCTTCGTCAAAGCAGTATTGCCTTTTCATCCAGGGACACTGGTAATCGTCGACCATAATGAGAATGCCCTTACGGAAATTACGCGTGATCTTCGTTCAACAAAGGGAATGTATGTGCCTTTGGAATATATGACTTACCCCATGGATTTTGCTTCTCCGGTGTTTGAGAAGATGTTCCGGAATCGAGGAGGATTTGATGTTGTAGGCAACTTTTCAGCCCATAAACATGTGCGGTCAGAAAAGGATATTTATTCAGTAGAGGCTTTGTTACAGAACAATATACTTCACGCAAAGATTCTCCTAGACTTGCTGACGGAGTATCCGCCGGAAGAGTATTTTTGTGTCTCTACTGACAAGGCAGCGAATCCCGTGAACATCATGGGGGCTTCCAAGCGCATTATGGAAGATGTGATCTTCAGTTATTCAGATAAGTTCCCTGTAAAGACTGCCCGCTTTGCGAATGTTGCATTTTCCAATGGCTCCCTGCCTTTGGGGTTCCTTTCTCGAATTCAGAAGCTGCAGCCGCTGTCTGCCCCCTCCGATGTTAGGAGATATTTTGTGTCTCCGGAAGAGAGTGGTCAGATCTGCCTGCTGGCCTGTATGCTCGGACAGAATAGAGAGATATTCTTCCCCAAACTTGCCGAAGCTCAAATGATGACCTTCGATGCGATCGGAACAGCCCTTCTTCATGAGTTCGGTTATGAAGTGCTGGAGTGCTCTTCAGATGAAGAGGCGATTGATAAGTCTGAGGCATTGAAACATGGAAGCATGCTTTATCCGGTACATTATGCGATCTCGGATACATCCGGTGAAAAGCCCTTTGAAGAGTTTGTGACAGAAACTGAGAGTGCTGATATGAATCGTTTCTCTTCTCTTGGCGTCATTACAGGCAAAGAAATTCCGGATCGACTGAAAGTGCAGAAGCTATTTGTGGATCTGGATGCTGCTTTTGCACAGGAAGAGACGACCAAGGAAGAAGTGATCAGGATCATGCACGAGTATTTGCCTAATTTTGAGCATATTGAAACAGGAAAGTCTTTGGACAGTAAGATGTAAGAAGGTGTTTTCAGCGAATGAGTAAATTTATTCCTCTTTCGATTCCAAATTTTGAAGGAAATGAGAAAAAATATGTAGACGATGCCCTGGAGCAGGGGTGGGTGTCAACCGGCGGAGCTTATATTACAAAACTGGAGAAGGATCTGGCCGCGTTCCTGCATACGGAAAATGTGGCAGCTTGCCAGAGCGGAACATCTGCACTTCATTTGTCTCTGGTCGAAGCAGGGATTATTCCTGGAGATGTAGTTTTGGTCCCACCGCTTACTTTTATTGCTGCGGTAAATCCGGTGAAGTATCAGTTTGCTACACCTGTTTTTATCGACTGTGATGACAGTTTTTGTATGGATCCTTTGAAACTTCGGAGTTTTTGTGAGGGGCAGTGTACATATCAGGATGGGATCCTTTTGTATAAAGATCATCCTGTGAAAGCTGTTGTTGTTGTCCACGTGTTTGGCAATATGGCGGATATGGAATCCATCATGGAGGTTGCTGCCAGATTTCATCTGAAGGTAATTGAGGATGCGACTGAAGCGTTGGGAACAAGGTATACTGAGGGGCTTTATGCCGGGAAGTACGCCGGTACGATAGGTGACTATGGCTGCTTCAGCTTCAATGGCAACAAGATCATCACAACAGGTGGTGGTGGTGCGGTGACTGCAAATGATCCCAAAGCGGTAGATCATATCCGTTTTCTCTCTACCCAGGCGAAAACAGATCCTCATTATTACATTCACGACGAAATTGGATATAACTATCGAATGACAAATCTGCAGGCAGCACTCGGTGTCGCACAGATGGAAGAGCTGCCGGAATTCATTCTTAGAAAACAGCGAAATTACGAACAGTACAAGAGAGAATTTGCAGGCTTTGAATATGAATGCCTGATGCCTTTCCGTGAGGGAACTGATTCTAATAAGTGGTTCTATTCACTCAAGATAGACAGAACAAGAATCAAGCTATCGATGCGAGAGATTATCATTGCGTTACATGAGAAAGGGATAGAGACTCGTGCGATATGGGGATTGATCAATGAACAGAAGCCCTATGAAGGGGAAGAAACCTGGCAGCTTGAAAAGGCTCCTTACTATGCCTCTAGAATCTTGAACATTCCTTCCAGCACTCAGATTACGTCGGATGAAATCCACTTTGTAGCTGATGAGATCAAAAACCTGTTGACGGTGATGGCGAATGATCAATCCTGAACTAAAAAAGTTTATTGCATATTCTTCAATTTCTGTTGCACAGGCAATGCAGAAGATTGATGATAACACGAATGGCATTCTTTTCCTGGTAGACACAGAAGAGCGGCTGATTGGATGTATCACGGATGGCGATATTCGAAGATTCCTACTTGCCGGAGGCAAGATAGAGTCTGAAGTGATGCAGGCTGCCAATAAAAGGCCGAGAGCAGCGCATACGGAAGAAGAGGCCCATTCGTTATATCATCGAAAGAATTTTGTTGTTATCCCAATCCTGGACAACAAAGGCAGAATCATTGATCTGTATAGCGGAATGGGTAACGCAGAAAAAACACGTTCCGCATTGAATGTTCCTGTCGTGATCAATGCAGGAGGCAGAGGTACACGTCTGGATCCGTTTACCAGGGTTTTGCCGAAGCCGCTGATCCCAGTAGGTGATCTTCCGATCATTGAGCATATCATGAAGGAGTATCAGACTTATAGTTGCAACCGGTTTCACATAATCGTGAATTATAAGCGGGAGCTCATGAAAGCATATTTTGCTGAGAATGAGAATCACTATGATATATCCTGGTATGATGAAGAGAAACCACTTGGCACAGGTGGCGGATTAAGCCTACTAAAAGGAACATTGCATTCTACATTCTTTTTTACAAATTGTGATAATCTGCTGACCGCTAATTATGCCCGTATTTTGGAGTTTCATCGAGAGAACCATAATGCCATCACGATGATCTGTGCGTATAAGAATTTTTCATTGCCGTATGGAATCGTGGAAATGGGTGTCAACGGCAGAATTGAAGATATGAAGGAAAAACCTTTGATGTCATTCCTGACGAACACCGGGATCTATGTTGTAGAACCTGAAGTCTTGGAGGATATGGAAGACGGTGTATCCATTGGCTTCCCGGATGTCGTTGAAAAGCAGAAAGCAAAAGGCCGTAAGGTTGCGGTTTTTCCGGTGAGTGAGAGCGAATGGATGGATATGGGACAGCTCTCTGAACTGGAGAAAATGCGAATAAAACTTTACGGAGAATGAAAATGATAACTGCACCGAAAAAGAAACTGCTTCTCATCGGTGGTGGCGGACACTGCCATTCTGTGCTGGATTCAGCCATGAGGACAGGTAAATACACAGAGATCGGGATAATCGACAAAGACATTCGAACTGCATGTTTGGGCATTACAGTCATAGGGCGGGATGAAGATCTCCCGAAGCTACTTAAGGAGGGCTGGTCAGATGCATTCGTGACAGTCGGCAGTGTTGGAGACACAGCACTGCGAAGAAGGCTATATGCGATGATCAAAGCGCTTGGTTTTACAATTCCCATGGTGATAGACCCAAGTGCAGAGCTGGCAAAGGATGTCCAACTGAGCAGGGGAACTTTTGTCGGAAAACATGCTGTCATCAATTCAGGAACAGTGATAGGGGAATGTGCGATTATCAATACAGGGGCAATCGTTGAGCACGATTGTATTATCGGGAAATTTTCACATGTCAGTCCGGGGACAGTTTTGTGCGGACAGGTTGTTGTCGGAAATGACAGCCATGTCGGAGCTGGAAGCGTAGTACGTCAGGGAATCGAAATTGGTGAGAGGAGTATTGTCGGTGTCGGAAGCGTCGTAGTAAAAAAGATTCCTGATGATGTAATTGCATATGGGAATCCTTGTAAGATCATGAAGAGGTTATCCAATCAATGAGTGTATACATTATCGCTGAAGCCGGTGTCAATCACAATGGCAGCTATGAAACTGCCTGTCATCTCGTCGATGCAGCGAAAGAAGCCGGGGCAGATTGCATCAAGTTCCAGACTTTCAAGGCAGAGAATCTGGTTTCTCACAACGCAAGGAAAGCGGAATATCAGGTGCGGGAGACCGGCGACAGTTCCCAGCAGGACATGCTGAAGAAGCTGGAGCTGTCCTTTGAGGATTTTTCACGTTTGAAGGCTTATTGTGACGAGGTTGGGATTCAGTTCCTTTCGACCCCCTTCGACTTTGACAGCATTGCATTCCTGAATTCGATCGATATGCCTTTTTGGAAGATCCCTTCTGGTGAAGTGACAAATCTGCCTTATCTTCTTGCACTTGCCAGAACGGGGAAGCCTGTGGTTATGTCCACAGGAATGTGTGAGATAACTGAGATTGAAGCGGCACTGAAAGTGTTGAAAGAAAACGGAACCAGAGAAATCCGGCTGCTCCACTGCAATACGGAGTACCCGACGCCGTTTGAAGATGTGAATTTAAAAGCCATGCAGACGATGCGAGATGCTTTCCATCTGGAAGTAGGATATTCTGACCATACAAAAGGGATAGAAATTCCGATAGCTGCAGTAGCCCTGGGAGCGACGATTATCGAGAAGCATTTTACTTTGGACCATCATATGGAAGGTCCAGACCACAAGGCCAGTTTGGAGCCGGATGAGTTGAAAGCAATGGTTACTGCGATTCGACATCTGGAAAAAGCAATGGGAACAGGGAATAAGACTCCTTCACCATCCGAAAAGAAAAATATTACTGTCGCCCGAAAGAGTATTGTTGCCAAGCACAAAATCATCAAAGGAGATATTCTGACAGAAGAGAATATCACCACCAAGCGCCCGGGTTCGGGGATTAGTCCGATGTGCTGGTTTGATGTGCTTGGATCCAGGGCCGTTCGTAGTTTCGCGGAGGATGAACAGATCGTCCTATGAAGAAGATTGCGATTGTTACAGCTACCCGTGCAGAATATGGACTGCTGTGCCCGGTGATTCGGTGTCTACGGGAATTTGAGTCGGATGATTTTTTGGTTGAACTGATTGTTACCGGAACGCATCTGAGCGAGCAGTATGGCATGACGGTTCAAGAAATCGAAGCAGATGGCCTGCGCATTGACCATGAAATACCCATTCCGGTGTGTTCCACATCGGAGATCGATATCTCTTCCAACCAGGCTGAGGCGTTGATCAGGTTCACAAAGCTTTTTGTCGCAGAACGCTACAATGCCGTGATGCTTCTCGGTGATCGTTATGAAACTTTAGCGATCGCGATCGCTGCCGGCAATACGAGGACCCCTGTATTCCATCTCTGCGGGGGAGATACGACAGAAGGCGCTTTAGACGAGTGGATCCGTCATACAATCACGAAAATAGCATATCTCCATTTTGTGACGAATGAAGACAGCTACAAGCGGGTTGTTCAACTGGGAGAGGATCCTAAACGAGTTTTTAATTATGGATCAACCAGTATAGATAATATTTTGAACCTCGCAGATATGTCAAAGCACGAAGCCCTCAGTAGTGTAGGTCTTCCAGATTGTCGGTATGCTGTGTGCACCTATCATCCTGTCACGATGGACAGCAATTCTGTTGATGATCAAATTGCTCAATTCCATGCTGCAATAGAACAGTTCCCAGAGATTGAGTTTATCGTGACCAAATCCAATGCAGATCAGGGCGGAGCACGAATCAATGAATTGCTGGACGAGGCAGATGACCGAATCGCAAACATCCATGTGTTCACGTCATTGGGAGTACGCAGATACCTTTCCCTGATGAAATACGCTGAATTTGTTCTGGGTAATTCCTCCAGCGGCATCATAGAGACTCCTGCTTTCCACATTCCTACCGTGAACATTGGAGATAGACAGAGAGGCCGATTACAGTCAGCGAGTATCATTGACTGTCTGCCGGATACTGATTCGATTGTTTCTGCAATAAAAAGGGCCTGTAGTGCTGAACATCAGACAGTATGCCGCAATGTTGTAAGTCCATATGGAGATGGGAACGCTGCACGACGGATCGCAGAGAAAACAGTTGAAGTTGTAAAACCAGGAGTAATAGACCTGAAGAAGAAATTCAATAATTTGGAGTGAAGAGTGCGTGAATATTGTTGTAATTGGTTTAGGTTCCATGGGCAAGCGCCGGATACGTTTGTTAAAGGAGATGTATCCTGAATATAAAATATATGGGGTTGGGAGAAGGAAAGAAAAGCGTAATGAAGTAAAGTCTCTATTCGGTATTGAGTCCTTTGAATCGATACAAACTGTGAAAGTTCCTATAGATTGTGCATTTGTCTGTACGTCACCCCTTTCGCATTCTGGTATTATTTCGGATTGCTTGAAGAGACAATGGAATGTCTTTACAGAATTGAACTTAGTCGATGAGGGATATGAGAATAATATAGCTTTAGCTGCATCAGAGAACCGAACCCTCTTTATTTCATCTACATTTCTCTATAGAGAAGAAACCCGATATATCAGGTCCAGAATCAAGGAAGATAAACGCTGGAATTATATCTATCATATTGGACAGTACCTACCTGACTGGCATCCGTGGGAAAACTATAAAGATTATTTTGTCGGTGATTCTCGTACCAATGGATGCAGGGAGATTATGGCGATAGAATTGCCTTGGCTTATCAAGTCGTTTGGCTCTATAGTCGCAACTCATACGATTACGGACAAGATGACAGCATTAGAGGTGCCTTATAAAGATAATTTCTTAGTTCAGATTACGCATGAAAATGGGAATAAAGGTATATTAGTTGTAGATGTGGTTTCACCGGTTGCTGTACGCAAATTGGAGGCCTACTCAGAAGACTCCTATATTAGCTGGGGAGGAACTCCCGAGAGCCTTTATGAATATATTCCCGAGAAAGATGCGCTGGAACAGGTTCGTCTGTGCGAAGATACGGAACATCAGGATGGATACCGAGCATTTGTTGTAGAGAATGCTTACAAAAATGAAATCAAAGAATTCTTTGAGGTGGTTCAGCAAAGAAAAGAGCCTGAATATGACTTTAGACAGGATCTGGTCACATTAAGAATAATAGGAGATATAGGAGCATAGTATGGATGGCTTGAAAGTATGCTTTGCAGGTGTAGGTTCTATAGCGAAGAGGCATATCAGAAATCTCCAGACTGTATGTAAAACAAGAGAAATAGAAGTACAAATAGATGCCTTTCGGAGTAGTTCCAGAACAGACGAAATCGAAGGCTTGAATACAGTCTATAATAATATCAATGATGTTCCTTCTGATTATGATGTGATCTTCATTACCAATCCTACGAAGTTCCATCTCTCAACTTTACGCGATTTTCACGAAAAAGGAAAGAACTTTTTTATTGAGAAACCATTATCTATAATAGACCAGCTGGATGACGCTCATAGTTTCACGTTAAGAGACGATGCCGTATATTATGTTGCTGGGCCCTTAAGATATAATGCAGTAATTAAATATATTAAAGAGAATGTTGATCCATCAGATGTAATCTCAATTCGTTGTATATCTTCCAGCTATCTGCCTGACTGGCGACCTGGTCAGGATTATCGCGAGACATATAGTGCGCAGAAAGCACTCGGCGGCGGTGTTAGCATCGATTTAGTACATGAGTGGGATTATTTGACCTTTATATTTGGACAGCCCCAAAAGGTGTTATATATGGCAGGCAAGAAATCGCCCTTGGAGATTGATACCGAGGACTATGCTATTTATATGGCTGAATATCCAGATAAGATTGCTGAAGTACATTTGGATTACTTCGGCCGGAAAACCATAAGAGAAATCCAGTTGCTTATGAAGGAAGATACGATTTTAGGAGATTTAGTGAATAACCGTATTTTTTTTATGAAGAGTGGAAAAGTGATTGATCTTCACGAAGATAGAGACGATTATCAGAAAAGAGAACTGGAGCATTTTTTGAATATGATCTCAGGAATAGTGCCTAAAGAAGATGGCTTTCATCATGCTATTAAGGTACTAAATCTCACTCAGGGAAAGACTAGCTGGCGTCAATGATTAATCCATTAATTATAAATAGATAAATAGAAATAGCTTTTTGAAAAGAATCCATGTTTTGAAGTTCACGAAACAGAAAAAGAAGAAGCATACGTCTCAAGTTTGGAGTTGGAGAAAAAATGAAAATACTGTTTACTATATGTGGTCGTGCAGGATCTAAAGGAATAAAGAACAAAAACATCAGAGTTTTTTGTGGCAAACACTTAGTTGATTATACGGTATCTGCCATCGATCTTTATATAAAAAGACATTCAGATATTGAATGGGATATCGCTGTAAGCTCAGATAGCGCAGCATTGCTCGAATTAGTCACAAATAATCAAATGTGCAAAGTTGAAACTATTATTCGAAACAAAGAACTGGCAGGAGAGACTGTTGGTAAAATCCCGGTAATAGATGATTGCCTGAAGAAAATGCAGGAGCGAAATGATACCAAGTATGATTTGGTCATAGATTTGGATATTACTTCTCCGTTAAGAACAGTAGAAGATTTAGAACATGTTATAGAAAAACAGATGGAAACAAATGCAGATGTTACAACTACAGTTGCAACAGCAAGAAGAAATCCTTACTTTAACCAAGTAAAACGCACTCCTCATGGTGTGAAAAAGGTTATTGCTTCTGATTATACAGCCCGTCAACAGGCACCTGAGATCTTCGATATGAATGCCTCAATTTATGCCTATAAACCGGAATTTCTGTCTTCCGGAAAGGGCGTTCTTGACGGTTACTGTGAAATTGTTGAGATGTATGATACAGGTATTTTGGATTTGGATCATGAGAATGATTTTGAACTAATGGAAGTGATCGCGACATATCTATTTACGAAGTATGATGGGTTCAGAGAGATACACGATAATATCCCTTGAATTGGTTAGCACTAAACTCTAGAATAAAAGATAAGAATGTAGTGAAAAGACTGCAAGAGAAAAGAGCCATTTGTTTTGGCGACTCCATTACTTGGTATGATGGGCACCCGTATAATTAGGGGAAAGAGGCTGGCAAGATTGCAGTAGGATTTCCCGGTTATCTGCGGGCTGCGCGGATGTTGGTGCGTAATGAAGGTATCAGAGAGACGCCACTTTCTGTGATCTGGGAGTGCGTTAGAAATACATATCATATAATATTGGCGCTATGATAATGTTTTCGTTACATCCGGCGCAAATGACTGCCTGTATGGAGTTTTGATGGGTACCTTTTGTAAGTGCTTGCAGAAATCATTTATTATGTCAGAACACAGAATAAGAGCGCAAGAATCGTTCTGATAACTCCAGTAAAGGGGTGGATCTTTGCACCGCTGGGGGTATATGTACGACCGTTATGTGGATGGTGCTATGGAAGAGCGCTTTGCGGATTTGATCATTACTGCCTCGGAGCGCAACGGTTGCATCCTTTGTGACTGGTATCATGAGTGCGGCTTTGATTGAAGAAAACGTGCCTTGATGATGAATGATCTAGATCCATATGTACTGGTGAAACTCGTATCCGAGCTATTCGTTACACCCTTCTACGGAAGGATACCGACTACTTTCTGAACTACTACTTCGTTGCCTGTAGTTTTGCGTGGGAGTTTCATATGAGCATTTCCTGCCTGATCTGTACCGACGACCAACGGAAAACTGAATTAATCCAGACTACGATCCGGAAGTATTGTACACCGGAGCTGCTCTTACAGGGTGTTCCTACCGATACCTTCTTGAGTTCCGGTGCCGACCTCCATCCTCAGCTGATTGTTCTGGATCTGGAAGAATCGTTTGATTCTGTTCTGCAGTTCACGGAACGGGTCCGCGCCTGCCATCCGGAAGCTTTTCTGGTCGTATTTGTTCAGTTTAAAGAGTTTTCCTTCTCCCACCGCTCGATGTCTCTGGAGCGGGTGGAATTCCTGCCGAAGCCGTGGCGTGCCGAGGCGCTGCAGGAGTCTATCATCGGAATCGTGGACCGGATTCATCTCTTCCGCGAGCGCATGATGTCCTCCGGACGGCTGGAGTCGGTCATCAACGAGAATATTCCCGTGATTCGCCAGCATTATCTCTCCCTGCTCATGCGCTCCGGCGGATACGATCCTGATATTGTGAAGAGGAAATTCGAGACCTTCCAGATCGACTGTCCCGGACCCAGCTATACAGTCGTCATTGTGGATATCCCCGAAGAGCGCGGAAGCGAGAATTATGAGGCCTTGAGCTTCTTGGTCCTGAGCTCCATGAAGTCGATGCTGAAGACCGAAGGGTACCAGGTCTATATTTTCTTTGATTCCGAATTCCGGATTAACTGCCTGATCGGACATGAGCGGAAACTCCAGCGTGTGAGCATCGGGGAAGTGGTGCACCGCCTGGATGAGTACTGTCTGTTTTATCTGGGACTTCAGCTCCGGCTCGGGATTGGGAAATCGGTGGATTCCGTGGCCGATGTCCATCTTTCTTATGACGCAGCCGAGCAGGATCTCTCAGAGAACCGGAAGCTTCAGAATCAGTATACCCTGTTTCCGTATCAGAAGGCTTTGGAATATATCGATCTTCACTTTTCGGAACCCAGGCTGTCCTTGGAAAACGTGAGTACGTTTCTTGGCTTCTCCCGTTCCTATTTCAGTCGTTTTTTCCGCCGGTACCAGAGCGAGGGCTTTTCTGCTTACCTGCAAAAGAAACGCATTTCTTCTGCGAAGGAGCTGCTTGCGGAAGGGGACCTGACCCTGAGCGAGATTGCAGAACGCGTTGGTTTTTCTTCGGTCAAGTATTTTTCAACGGTGTTCAGGAAAGTTGTCGGCGTGACACCGTCACAATTCCGGCAGAGGGAACAGAGCGGCTCAACAGAGGGATAAAATGTTGCATAAGTTTAAAATGTTGAATATAGTTTAAAATATTGCGTAAGGTTTAAAATCTTGTCCTGTTTTTCGCATTTGCCGTTTTTGACTGTTTTAAGTGATATAATCAATGGGTAATTTGGTATGTGACCGCATACACGAAGTATAATTCTAGGAGGTACCCATGAAAAAACTGCTTTGCCTGGTTTTGACCCTGTGCATGATCCTCTCGCTTGGGATGATCACTGCCTCTGCTGACGGTGTCGGTGGTACGGAGTATCCCAACCCGCTGCAGGATGTCCGCGTCCGTCAGGCGCTCTGGTATGCCATTGATATGGATGCCATCGTTGACGCACTGTGGAACAACACCGTTGTTGCCGCGAACAAGTCCCTGGTTCCGGAAGGATTCTGGCAGGCTGACGGCCTGACCGAGTATACCTATAATCCGGAACTTGCGAAACAGCTTCTTGACGAGGCCGGATGGGATGGAAGCTACACGCTTCAGGCCGTGTATTACACCGGCAACCTGCTTGACACCATTACCGCCATTCAGGCCTACTGGGCGGATGTCGGTGTCAAGATGGAGTTCCAGCTCCTGACCGATAACCTGACCCAGCTCCTTTGGACGCCCTCTGCCGACGGTGTGCACTCCGCGGTTGACTGGGATATCTGCTTTGCCGGTACGAACGCCCTGACCCTCGGTGAGTTCTACAACCGCCATCACAGCACTGCGCCGAACAACTCCACGGTTCCTTATGATCCGGAACTTGACGCCCTGATTGAGGCTGCCCGCTTTGCCGTTTCCATCGAGGACCAGAAGGCTGCTTACGATGCCCTGCAGGTCTATGAGAATGAAAACGTTGAAGTCTTCCCGATGTTCTTCATCCCGTCCTGGATCATCACCTCTGACAAGCTGGATATGGCCGGCAACCCGGTCGGCAACGATCAGTATTCCTATAAGAAGAATATTCTCGACTGGACCATTGACCGTGACGACCATACGATGTATACCAACGGCGGTGCGATCAACGCGATTGAGCATACCGCGACCAACCCCGGCCTCTGGTGGACTCAGGAAGTCGTCTTTGACCGTCTCCTGAACGCCGACGGAAGCCTTGCCCCCACCGATGGCCTGCTTGCCGAGAGCTTTGAAGTGTCCGAAGACGGCACCGAGATCAGCTTTGTCCTTCGCGACGGTGTGAAGTGGCACGACGGTGAGGCCCTGACCCCCGAAGATGTGAAGTGGACCTTTGAGTATTATCCCACCCTGCCCGGTGCCAATACGGTCATGACCGAAGTCTTCAAAGACGTGAAGGAGATCGTCATTGACGGCAATAAGGTTACCTTCAAGTTCAACAATGCTCAGCCCAATGCCCTCACGATCTTCTCCCAGTGGCCGATTCTGCCGAAGCACTGCCTTGAGAAAGTCACGCCGGAGAACTTCAGCGCCGATACCTTCTGGCAGATGCCCATCGGTTCCGGCCCGTTCAAGGTCGACACCGTGAAGCTCGGCGAGTACACAATCCTGACCCGTAACGAGGATTACTTCCTCGAAGGCTCCGGCAATATTGAGAAGATCTATATGTATCCTTCTTCCGATATGGGTGACGAGAACCTGGTCACCAATGCCATGGCCGGAAACATCGACTATGCCTTCTGCAAGGACTCCTCTCAGGTGCAGCAGCTGATGGAGATGGATGGCTATACGGTCGAGACCGTCAGTGTCACCTTCCCGCGCTATGCGTTCCTCAACATGTATGAGCGCTGAGCCTGAATAAAAGCAAAACAGCAAATAAAGTCTGGGGCTGGCCAACGGCCAGCCCCAGTTGGTATATTCTGATTTTCGGAAAGGAGTCTGCTCATGCTTAATTATACCGTTCGTAAGCTTTTGAGTATGATACCGATGCTGCTGATCATCACCTTTTTGATCTATGTGGGCGTGGAACTGATGCCCGGTGATGTGATTGACTTCCTGATCCCGATGGACCAGCTCGCGGAAATGACCCCGGAAGAAGTCCAGGCATTCCGGGCGGCGAAGGGATTGGATGGCCCCATGATCGTCCGCTATTTCAGCTGGCTGAAAGGAGTGTGTACCGGCGATCTTGGGTATTCTCTGCAGAACAATATGCCGGTTGGCACCTTGATGCTGCAGAAACTTCCCGCCACGATAGAATTATCTCTGGCTGCGCTGCTGATCTCGACGGTGCTCGGAATCCTGCTGGGTGTCATCTCTGCGATCCGGAAGGGGGGAATTGCGGATAACCTCCTGACGGTGGCCGGTATGATCGGGGTTGCCATCCCCCAGTTCCTGTTCGGCGTGTTCTGTATCATGCTCTTCTGCCTGAAACTCAAGTGGTTTCCGGTCGGCCAGCGCGGTACGGCCGGGCTTCTGGACGAACTGCACCATCTTTTCCTCCCCGCCTTTGTCCTCGGCATCTCGATGACCGCCGGCGTGATGCGTTATTCCCGTTCCAGCATGCTCGATTCGATGAACCGGGACTATGTGAAGACGGCGCGCGCAAAGGGGCTCCCGGAGTGGAAGGTGAACCTGCTCCACGGTTTCCGTGTTGCCTGCACACCGGTCATGGTCCTGATCGGCTTCCGTCTTCCCATGCTGATCAGCGGTTCGATCGTGATCGAGAATATTTTCCAGTGGCCGGGGGTCGGCCGCTGGTTTACGGACGCGGTGAAATCACAGAATACGCCGATTATCATGTCGGTTGGCCTTTTCATGGTTCTGCTGGTTTTGCTTTCTTCTCTGCTGGTTGATATTCTGACCGCAGTTCTGGATCCGAGGGTGAAGCTGTCATGAGTACTGCGACAATGATAAGAAAGACGGCGCTGGATCGCCGCATGGACCGCATCAGAGCTTTGGAAGAGAGCGGAAAGCTCGCGACCAAGCTGACGAATCGTACCCTTCGCAAGGTGCTTTCCAATAAGCTGGCCGTGCTGGGGGCAATCCTGTTTGTTGTCATTTGTGTTCTCTGCTTTGCGGCCCCGCTCTTTACCCAGTGGGGACCGACACAGATTTCCCTCCGTGACCGGATGGTGGCTCCGTCTGCGGCACATATCTTCGGAACGGATCAGATGGGTCGTGATATCTGGTCCCGCATGCTTTACGGTGGAAGGATCAGTATCATCGTTGGCCTCGGCAGCGCGCTGGGCGCAGCCCTCATCGGCGTGACGCTCGGTATGTTTGTCGGGTACAAGGGCGGCTGGCTGGATGCCATCATCCTGAAAATCTCGGATATCTTCCTGGCCTTTCCCCAGATGGTCCTGATCATCATCATGGTTGCCTTGGTGGGACAGAGCCTCCAGAATATGATCATCATTTTTATCCTGACCGGCTGGCCGAGTATGTATCGTATGGCGCGAAGCAAGGTCCTCTCGCTCAAAGAGGAGGAATTTGTCCAGGCCCTGCGGGCGTTTGGCATCTCGGATGTAAAGATTGCGTTCAAGCATATGTTCCCCAATACGGTCGGACCGATCGTCGTCAACATTACGCTTTCTACCGCGATGTTTATCCTGCAGGAAGCGTCTCTGTCCGTGCTGGGCTACGGTGTCCCGCAGGAGATTGCCACCTGGGGGAATATCATCAACGTCATTACAAACGCCGGTACGATTCGCTTCGACTGGCTCGGATACTGGTGGATGTGGCTGCCCTGTGCCATTATGCTGATTCTGTTTGTCCTCGCGATTAACTTTATCGGTGACGGCCTGCGCGACGCCAGCGATCCGACCCAGATCGGGTAAGGAGGCAGAACATGTCGGAAAGAATGAATAACGATGTTGTCCTCAGTGTGAAGGACCTGCATGTTTACTTCTATACCAATCAGCGCTGCAACAAGGTCCTCCGCGGGGTCAGTTTTGACATCAAGAGGGGCAAGACACTCTGTGTCGTCGGGGAATCCGGCTGCGGCAAATCGGTTACGGCCAATTCCATTCTGCGGCTGCTTCCGGATTTGAGCCGTATTGAGTCCGGATCCATTACCTATTACAAAGAGGATGGCAGCGAGATTCGGATCGATCAGCTGAAGAAGAACGGGAAAGAGATGCGGCGCCTGCGCGGTCAGGATATCGCCATCATTTTCCAGGATCCCATGACGGCACTGAACCCAGTGTATACGGTTGGCCATCAGATCCGTGAGATGATCAAAGAGCATAAGACCGGTCTGAGCAGGGCCCAGCTGAAGAAGGAGTCCATTCAGGATCTCGCGGATATGGGGATTCCGGCCGCGGAGATCCGCGATGGAGAGTATCCGCATCAGTTCTCCGGCGGTATGCGCCAGCGTGCCATGATCGCCATGGGCATGTCCTGCGAGCCGAAGATCCTCCTGGCGGATGAACCGACGACTGCCCTGGATGTGACCATCAGTGCCCAGATCTTTGATCTGATGAACAATCTGAAAAAAGAGCACGGAACAGCGATTATGATGATTACCCATAACATGGGTGTTGTCGCCGAGATGGCGGATGAAGTGGCCGTGATGTATATGGGGAACATTGTCGAGTACGGTAAGGTCGAAGATGTCTTTACCAATCCGGCGCATCCCTATACCAAGGCCCTGCTCCAGTCGATTCCCGTGCTCGGAAAGGGAAAGAATCAGCAGCTCGAGCCGATCCGCGGCGTGACTCCGGATCCGTTCAACAGACCGAAAGGCTGCCAGTTCTGCCCCCGCTGTGATTACGCCTGCGAGAAGTGCGAGACAGAGATGCCGCCCGAGGAATGGGTGACCGAAGGCCACTATACGAGATGCTTCAACTACAGGGAGGTGTGCACGAATGGATAACAAAGAGATACTCCTGAAGGTTCGCCATGCAAAAACATACTTCCCGATCAAGAAGGGGGTCATGAAGCGGACGGTCGGACATGTCAAAGCCGTCGATGATATCAGCCTGGATGTGTACAGAGGCGAAACCCTCGGCTTGGTGGGCGAGTCCGGCTGCGGTAAAACAACCCTGGGGAAATCAATCCTACAGCTTGTTCCCGTCACCGATGGAAGCATGGAGTACAAATTCGAGGATGGCTTCAAGGATCTTCGCAAACTGTCCCGCAAGGAACTGGATGATGCCCGAAAGAAGATCCAGATCGTCTTTCAGGATCCGTATTCGTCCCTGAACCCGGCGTTCACCATTTTCGGCTCCCTGGAAGATCCTCTGATTAAGTTTGGGATCAAAAGCAAACAGGAGCGTATCGAGAAGATCGGGAAGCTCTTGGAAGATGTCAATCTGCCCCGCGAGTATATGTCGCGCTATCCGAATGAGTTCTCCGGGGGCCAGCGTCAGCGCATCGGGATCGCCCGCGCCCTGTCGGTCGATCCGGAACTGATCGTCTGCGATGAACCGGTTTCTGCCCTGGATGTGTCCATCCAGGCGCAGGTGCTGAAGCTGCTGAACAAGCTGAAGGCGGAACGCAATCTGACCTATATTTTTATCACCCATGATCTTTCGGTTGTCGAGTATCTTGCAGATCGTATTGCCGTGATGTATCTCGGCCGTGTGGTGGAGCTAACGACTTCGGAGGAGCTTTTTGCCAACACCCTGCATCCTTATACCAAGGCGCTGCTCAGTGCCATTCCGGTTGCGGATGTTACAAAGAAGAAAAAGCGGATTCCGCTCCAGGGGGATGTTCCTTCTCCGGCCAATCCGCCGTCCGGCTGTACCTTCCACCCGCGCTGCCCGGAATGCGAGGAGTTCTGCAAATCCGAACGTCCTGCGCTGGAAGAGTATAAGATTAACGGCGTAAGTCATTTCGTCTCATGCCACAAAGTGAAGAAAATGCTTGCAGAGAAAGGAATCTTTCCGGAGAAAAAGAAAGAGTGAGCAAGGATATTCGTGAGTTCAAAGGGGTTATTCCCGCGGTCTTATCCGTGTTTGATCAGAATGAGAATCTGGATGATTGGGGAACGAGAGATCTGATCCGCTTTCTGATGTCTTTTGAAATCGGCGGACTCTATTTGACCGGGTCCACCGGCGAAACCTTCCTGATGAATTCGGAAGAGAGAATGCATCAGGTAGAGATCGTGATGGACGAAGTTCAGGGAAGGCTTCCGGTGGTCGTTCACGTCGGTGCGATGTCTACACGGGCCTCGATTGAACTTGCCGAACATGCAGAGCGTGTCGGTGCTGCCGGAATCTCCAGTGTGCCTCCGTTTTATTTCAAATTCACGGAAGATCAGATTTTTGGTTATTATAAGGATATTGCAGAATCCACCCGTCTTCCGATGATCGTCTATAATATTCCGCTTGCGGGAATGATGACGGAGAAGATGATCGAGCGCCTGGCCGGGATTGAAAATGTCAAAGGCGTCAAGTATACCGGGACCGCAATCTATGAAATCATGCAGATTCGCGATGCCTGCGGCGCAGAGTTTCAGATCTACGGCGGCTGTGATGAGCTCGGGTCTTCAAATATCGCGATTGGGGTTGACGGAATCATTGGCTCGTTTTACAATGATATTCCGGATTTGTTTATCAGAATTTGGAATGCCGTGAAGAGCTCGGATGTCCGCCTGGCGGCCGAACTGCAGAGAAAGGCGCTGAGAGTAATCTCTCTGGGTGTGAACAACGGCAGCATGATGGCCTGCCTGAAGCTGTGGCTGAGGGCAGCCGGCATCAATGCCGGGTATGCCAGAAGACCATTTACAAATTTTACAGATTATGAATGCAATCAGTTGGTTCAGACCTTGCTGGCTATTGACTGTGAAGAAAAACTGGAATTAGAAATCGTCAAAAAAATCAGAAAATGACCGGCAGAGTATAATATTTTGTTTTTTAGATATACGGTATCGATCTTCAGTCTGATGCCGAGTTTTCGACCACCATAAAGGACCGAGTAAGGGAAAATATAAGAGACAGCCCCGATTTCTATCGAAATCGGGACTGTTGCCGATGTCATCGTGGTCAACAAAATGGTATGGAGAAAAGAGTTATGAAGATTCTCATCACCGGTGCGGCTGGGGCGTTAGGCCGTAACCTGGTAGAAAACCTGAAGACACTCCGCGACGGGAAGAACAGGACGAGGCCGAATCTCCAAATCGGCGAAATCTACGAATACAGCAGGAAGAACACGGAAGAGGATCTGGATCGGTTCTGCGCGGATTGTGATTTCATTGTCCACGCAGCGGGTGTGAACAGGCCGAAGGAAGCCTCCGAATTTATGGAGGGAAACTTCGGTTTCACTTCTGTGCTTCTCGATTGCCTGAAAAAGCACAGGAACAAGGCACCGATCATGATCACCAGTTCCGTCCAGGCGACGTTGTCCGGCCGGTTCGGAGACAGCGAATACGGTCGTTCCAAGCTGGCCGGGGAAGAACTGCTGTTTCAATACTGCGAAGAGACCGGTGCGCCCGTGTACGTATACCGCTTCGAGAACATGGTGGGGAAGTGGATCCGACCCCGCTATAACAGCGCTGTCGGCACTTTCTGCCATTGCATCGCCAGAGGAGAGCCGATTACGGTCAATGATCCGAGTGTCATGATGGAGATGGTTTTCTTCGATGACATCTGCGAAGAGATCTATGATGCGATGGAGGGACATCCTCATCGCTGCCATTATGAAGGCGTGGAAGCCGTGCCGGATGAGAACGGCCGTTACTGCCACTGCCCGGTGAAGCACAAAGCAACATTGGGAGAAATTGTTGACCTTCTCCACAAGTTCCATGACTTTCCGGAGGACTTTATTGTTCCGAAACTGGAAGCGGGCAGCTTTGAGAAGAAGCTTCACTCGATGTATTTGAGTTATCTGCCGAAAGATCAGACTGTTTTCGATTACAGGATGAACTGCGACGATCGCGGCAGCTTCACGGAGCTGATTCGTACGCCCGACCGCGGTCAGGTCAGCATCAACATCTCGAAACCCGGAATCACAAAAGGCCAGCACTGGCACGACTGCAAGAACGAGATCTTCATCGTTGTCAAGGGGCATGGCCTGATTCAGATGCGCAATCTGAAGGATAACGAGATTGAGGAGTACGAAGTCAGCGGGGACAGGATTCAGGGCGTCTGGATGAAGCCGGGTTGGACGCACAACATCATCAACCTGAGCGAAACCGAGGATCTTGTCACCGTCATGTGGGCATCCGAGATGCTGGATAAGGACAGGCCGGACACGTTCTTCGAGAAAGTGTAATTTGTTCACACAAACCCATCATAGGCCCTGACTTTGAACATGGGCCTTTTTATCGCTTCAATTCCGCATAAAAACAGGCTTTTCTGTTCATTGCGGATCATTCAAGTGGTTCAAATAAACAACTTTCATCTGCGTTGAACAGGGAGGAAAGAATCAATGGAACTGACCAGAAAACAGTTTGACATTCTGGAAGCACTGGTGACAAACAAAGAGAGCTTGACCCAGCGCCAGCTTGAAGATCTTACAGGATACAGCCTGGGAACCGTGAACCGCACTATGAGGGAACTTGCGGAGCTTGGCTATGCGAGAGACGGAAAAATCACGAACAACGGTGTTGACGCCCTGGAGCCTTACCGTGCGAAGCGGGCGATCTTTATCGCGGCCGGCTTTGGTACGCGACTTGTTCCGATTACCTTCAATACGCCAAAACCGCTCGTCCGGGTACATGGTGTTCGCATCATCGACCGCCTGATCGACGCCTGCCTTCAGGCCGGAATCAACGAAATCTACATCGTCCGCGGCTACCTCGGAGAGCTCTTTGACCAGTTACTCTACAAGTATCCGATGGTCAAGTTTCTGGAAAACCCGGTGTACAACGAAGCGAATAACATCAGTTCTGCTCTGGTAGCCCGCTATATGCTTTCCAATGCCTATGTGTTTGAAGCAGACCTGCTGATCTCCAACCCGGCCATCATCCGGAAGTATCATTACACCTCCGATTTCCTCGGCATTAAAATGGAACGTTCCGACGACTGGTGCTTCAAGGTGAAGGATGGAATTATCCAGGAGGAAAAGGTCGGCGGGGAAGGCAGCGACATCTGGCAGATGGTCGGGATCAGCTACTGGAACGAAGCCGACGGCCACAAACTGAGCCAGGATATTCAGGATGTCTATCAGTCTCCCGGCGGAAAAGAGCGTTACTGGGAGCAGGTGCCGCTGGTTTACCGGAAGGAGCACTATACGGTCGAAGTGCGTGAGTGCCGCGACGAAGACATTGTCGAAATTGATACGTTCAAAGAGCTGAAGGCGATTGACAAGACCTATGACGTGTGAAGAGTACAGGCACGCCATTAAATCCGCGTATGTTCCCGGAAAAAACAGCGTTCAGCAATACCGAAAAAAGAGAAAAATTGAACGGAAAGAGCTTGACAACGTATGCTGCCTGACATATAATTTTGTTCAATTCACCGTTTGAATGAACAAGAGAATGAACTGAAAGAACCTCGCAGAAACGAAAAATCGGCGTTTTCTGTTCAGGAGTACCGAAAGAAAGACGGGAAACTGAGCAAAAGGGGGAAACCAGGAAGGAGACTGAACCATGAAGAAGATTCTTTCGATCGCAGCTGTTCTCTGCTGTGTGCTGCTTTTTATGACAGCCACGGCCTTTGCGGCCGGCAGAGACCGCGTCGTCATCTACACCGCGGCGGAAGATGAGCGAATTGCCTATATCCAGGCGGAACTCGATGAGCAGTTCCCGGACTATGAGATCGTCATCCAGTCCCTCGGCACAGGGCAGCTTCTTTCCAAGCTCCAGGCGGAAGGCACAAAGAGCGACTGCGACATCTTCTATGATCTCGAAGTCGTGAACGCGGAGATCATTTTGAATGCGTCTCCCGATCTGTTCGCGGACCTATCTGATTACGATTTCTCCGTCTATGATTCTTCCGTCACCGGCTATACCGATCGCCATCATCAGTATGCCGTGAACGGCAAGACGGCCGGCGCGTTCCTGGTCAACACCGGGATGCTGGAAGAGATGGGCCTGCCGGTTCCCGCTTCCTATGAGGATATGCTCGATCCTCAGTACGAGGAACTCATCTCCATGCCGAGCCCGCTTTCTTCCGGAACCGGCTACAGCTACTACAACGGTATGGTAACGCTTCTCGGGGAAGACGACGGCTTGGCATACTTCGATGCGCTGAACCCCAACATCAAGGAGTACACCACTTCCGGTTCCGCTCCGGCCAAGGCGGCCGTCCGCGGTGACGTTGCGATTGCGTACGGCCTGCTGTGGCAGTGCGTGAACTATGCGAACGAGAACGAGGATCTGACCGTCGTGCTGCCCGACCAGGGGCTTGCCTTCGACCTCTTCACGATGGGCATGATTTCCGGTCACGAGACGAAAGAACCGGTCCGGGAAGTCTTCACGTATCTGTACAACGAACTGAACAAGCCGCAGTGCGCCAAGTTCAACCCGGACAGGATTTACGTTGATATGCCGGCCCCGGAGATTCCGAACTACCCGGAAAGCTATGATGAAATTACGATGGCGGGGTTGTTCGACTTCGAGTACAAGCAGAATCTGCTTGATCTGTGGATGTATTAAACTGATATATTTTGAAAGAGGAGAGCTGGGTTTCGGCTCTCCCTCTTTCCAATCAGGATAGATTCCTCGCGAACAATATAGGAGCTGTGAATCATGGAAAGAACAGACCCCGTTATCATCCGCTGTGAGAATATCAATAAAAAGTTTAAATCGAAGACGGTTCTGGAGGATATTTCCTTTGCCGTGAACCGGGGAGAGTTTTTGTCCCTGCTCGGACCCTCCGGCTGCGGAAAGACGACCATCCTCCGTATGCTGATCGGCATTGAAAAGCCCAGCAGCGGTAAGATCATCAAGGATGGCGTGGACATTACAGACACGGCTCCGAAGGATCGCAACATCGGCATCGTTTTCCAGAACTATTCCCTCTTTCCGAACATGGATGTCTACCACAACATCTCCTATGCCCTGCAGAACAGGAAAGACGGGAACGGCCGGCCGATGGGCAAAGAGGAGATTGACAGGAAGGTTCGCGAGATCATCGAGACGGTCGGCCTGGAAGAGCATGTCTATAAGAAGCCGAAGCAGCTCTCCGGCGGCCAGCAGCAGCGTGTGGCGATCGCGCGAACCCTGGTCCTCAACCCGGACATCATCCTGTTTGATGAACCGATGTCCGCATTGGATGCTGAGATCAAGGTGGTACTGCGCCGGCAGCTCAAGGAAATCCAGAAGAAGCTGAAGATCACCATGGTCTATGTCACCCATGACCAGGAAGAGGCCTTTGCCCTTTCCGACCGGATCATGGTGCTCAACGATCTGCGGATTGCCCAGCTGGACACACCGTATAACCTCTATCATCATCCCGCCGATGCGTTTGTGAAGCGGTTTATTGTCGACCATCTGGACATGAAGGTAAAAAGCATCGAGGACAGCATCGGAGCGGCGGTATGAATACACGGATTGCTCGCACCGGCAGAATGGTCAGGCATGAATCTCTGCGCTTTCTGGCCGTCTGCTGTATTCTGCTTTTTGCCATTCTGCCCTTATTGACGCTCTCGTTCAATGTCACGGGAAAAGACTGGGCCTTCATTCTGAAGGACAGAAAGTTTTCGGAAGCTATCCGGAATTCCCTGGTCTACACGGGTTCCGCGGCCGTGATCACCACGGTCCTGGCGCTGATTTCGGCCTATCTTCTGGAGACGTCGAGTCTTCGGAAGAAGAACCTGTATGTGATCGCCCTGACCCTGGGGATGCTGGTACCGACGATTTCCGTGGGCCTCGGGCTTCGGATCCTGTTCGGGACGAACGGCTTCCTGGATCTGCTGTTCGGACTGGAGATCGAGGTCCGGGGGATGCCGGGCCTGATCATGGGCTCCGTCATGACTTCCTTCCCGGCCACCTTCCTGATTCTCTATGATGCGCTGCATTATGAGGACAAGGGGCCGTATGACGCGGCGAGCATTATGGGAATTACAAGGTTCAGCACCTTTTTCCGCCTGACAGTCCCGTATCTTCGGATCGCGCTGATTTCCGCATTCTTTGCCTGCTTCACGCTGATCTTCTCGGACTATGGCATGCCGATGGAGATCGCCGGCAAGGTGAAGATCCTGCCGATGTATTTGTACGATCAGTTCATGTCCTCCTTCCAGTACGGGCGGGGGAGCATCGCGGGCTTTGTCCTGCTCGTTCCGGCAGTCATTTCCTTTGTGTTTGACCTGGTTTTCAAGGACCAGAGCAGTGAGCAGCAGAACAGGCTGATCCCGGCCGGCAGGGGATTCAACATCGGTGCCGTGGCGGTGATCGTTCTCCTCTGTATCCTGCTTTTCGCGCCTCAGCTGGCCTTCATCAGCCTGTCCTTTACAAAGGCGTTCCCGAATGACCTGTCCTTCACCCTGGAGCACATTGCAAACATCTTCAGCAACACCCACGGCGTCGGGCTTACGGCATATATCCTGAACTCCCTGAAGCTGGCTTTCCTGACGGCGCTAGTCGGTACGTCCTTTGCCTATCTGCTGGGGTATTATTCGGTCCGCAAGAGCGGAAAGCTGGCCAAAGCCGTTGACCTGCTGGCGCTGTCAACGATTGCCATTCCCGGTCTGGTCCTCGGCATCGGCTACATCTTCCTCTTCAAGGGAACCAACGGACACTTCTACGGTACGATCCTGATCCTGGTGGTGGTGAACATCTTCCACTTCCTGGGGTCGCCGTATCTGATGGCAAAGAACTGTCTGAGCAAGATTAACAGCGACTATGAGGTGATCGGCGAGACCCTTGGCATCGGCAAGGGGAAGATCATCAAGAATGTCCTGATTCCAAATTCCGTGTCCACGCTGGTCGAGATGTTTTCCTACTTCTTCCTGAACAGCATGATCACCATCTCCGCCGTGGCTTTCCTCTGCACCTATGACAACCAGCCTCTGTCCATTCTCATCACAAGCTATGAGAAGAACAGCAACTACGAGATGCAGAGTGTGATCAGCCTGATCATCCTGTTCCTCAATGTCGCTGCGCGTGTGATCTTCACGGCCGTCACGACGGTGGTGAACCGAAGAGGCAGCAGGGAAGCGGAAGGCGGCATCGGACTGAACCGGATGGAGTTTGAGTTCCTGACCTGGCTGGAGAAGAACGGAAAGGGCGTCTACAGCCAGAGAAGGCTGGCGGATGACCTGACGATCACACTGAGCAATGCTGCGAGGCTGGTAAGGGAGCTGGGGGACAAGGATTACATCAACCTGCTCGCGGACGGATCCATGGAGATCAGCGAGAAGGGCCTGAAAGCGCTGGAGCCTTATCGGGTCAGGAAGGCGATTATCCTGGCGGCCGGATTTGGCCAGCGGCTGGCACCCGTAACACTGGACACACCGAAACCGCTGGTAAAGGTGAACGGCGTCAGGATTCTGGATACGCTGCTCGATGCGCTGTATGCCAAGGGGATCACGAATATCACGATCGTTCGCGGCTACAAGAAGGAACAGTTCGACCAGCTCCTGGAGAAGTACCCGACCATCCGTTTCATCGACAACCCGGAGTTCAACCTCGCGAACAACATCAGCTCGGCGATTCACGCCATTGACCTGATCGACCGCTGCTATATCTGCGAAGCGGATCTGTATATCACCAATCCGGAAATCATCAACAAGTACGAGTACCGGACCAACTATCTCGGTGCAAAGGTCACGGAAACCGACGACTGGTGCTTCCGGAAGAGAAACGGATATGCCGTCGGGTACCAGATGGGCGGAACGGACTGCTACCAGGCCTTCGGTATTTCCTATTGGGACGGCGAGGACTCCGAGAAGCTGAAGGCCGACCTGCGGAAAGTGTATGCCGGCCGCGGCGGCAGGGAGAACCTCTGGGAGATGGTGCCGATGAAACTGGCAAGGAAGAATTACAGGATTGAAATTCGGAAATGCCACAAGTCGGATATCATCGAGATCGACAACTTCATCGAGCTGATCGCAGCCGACCCGAGTTATGCGAGCTATCCCGGACACGAGGATTACCAGGGACAATAGGGACAGAAAGAAAAAGCGCGGGATTGAACCTTCCGAGCAGAAGATTCAATCCCGCGGATTCCTTTGAAGGAGTCTGACACTGTAAATAAAAAACCCCAAATCTTTCGATTTGAGGTTAAATCATGGTGCGCGAGGCGGGACTTGAACCCGCACGCCCGGAGTGAGCACTAGAACCTGAATGTGAACATAAGCCCATAACGATGACATAACGGTAGAAAAAGCTGTGGTTCAGTCGATGCTCATAAGTCCATAACCATGGTAGATAACACACGGATTTTATTTTGTTCTGATTTTGTTCTGATTAGGTAAGCTGAGTAGCACCGTGTGTTTTGTAGAATAGAATCAATGTTCTGTATTGTTATGACAGCTCTGTGTGTAGGAGCAGTGATAAGAGTATGGAACTATTTTTTTTGTATGTCTTCTCCCTATCATATAATATGCTTCTTAATCGGTGCTCAGTGATCTATACTATCTATCGGTAAAGGGTATAATCTTCATAAGCATGGTAATTCCACACATTGTTGTCTATATAATCCTTAGTCACACCGTATTTATCTTGTACTATTCTGAATGCGTCGCTTTCTGTATACGTGTACTTTCCATTTGAATTCTGGGCGGTGAGGTAGGAGTCTAAAGAGTTATATATAAGAGCCCTGTCAGCTCCATTTAAGCCACGTCCCTTTTTGGCTTTAACTACTTCAGCAGAGGTTAAGACTGACTTGCATTTTTTACAGCTAATTTCATCTCCGCTGATATGCCAGTCATGCTCAGTAATTGTATTTGATTGTTCACCACATCTTGAGCATATACGCGGCTTATCGCATGAAATGATCTTCCAACTATGCCCTAATGCGTTCCCCTGTATTGCTCCACACTTGATACATGTTTCCGGAGTAGTGCAGGTAGCTGGAGTGTATTCGTGTATGCAGGTGGTGCTGACAATCAAAAATATCATTAAAGTCAGAGCTGCTATAACTGCAACATAGAGTAGCCACTTTGGTGGAGTTTTCTTATTTCTAACATGATTACTTTTTATATTTTTCAAAGGCGCACCACAGTGAACACAATAATAGGCTGTATCGCTAATCTGCTCTCCACATCTTGGACATGGTATTAATGCCATGGTATCTGCCCTCCTATATACCAAGAAGTTGTTTCTTCTTTGCATCAAACTCTTCTTGAGTGATAATCCCATCATCAAGCAGCGCCTTAAAGCTTCTTATCTGGTCTGCGACACTTTCAGTATTCGCGGATGGAAGCATGTCAGCTTTCGCCTCTTCCCGATTTCCAACTATTAGCTGTAATTTGGAAATAATGGACTCTGCTTCCTTTATGTATGTCTTATATGCAATACTGTCCTTCTTTGTGGGAGAGTTTATGAGTGTAATAAAAAAGGCGGGATCATCATAATCTTTTACGGTTAGTTTGATTTGAAGTCTGGTGCAAGCCCCCTTATAACTTCGAGTCAACCCACCTACGACAGCGCCAACTCCCCCAAACAGGAAACCGCCAACAGCTGCACGCCCAAGCCCACCACTGGCTATAGACGTTCCATCCTCCAACAATTCATAGCTAATGATTTGATCATAGTTAAAAACGGTATAGTGCTCTGGTTTATAGGATAGATGAACTCTGTCGGATACCAACATTTTTTGATTATGATCGTTAAACTTGCAATATGGAGCCGGGGCGTATGTAGGTGTAAAGAATTGTGCAACAGTGTGGTCTTTCATTCTTCGTCTTGAATAAGCCAATACCTGATCATAGGTTTTGGTTCTAAATTTCATTAAAGCATCTGTGTCCAATGCAGAGAAACCTAAACTTTGATAGCAAGAAGTACAAAGAAGGCCATCTGACAAGACCACTTTCCCAGTGGTCAATGCCATCACAGTTCTTCCGCATTTTCGGCATTTTGTATGATCTGGCGTATCTGCTCTTTGAGATAATGTATTATTCTCCTGTTTTTGAATTAAACGGCTATTGCTCCGTCTTACTTCACTTTTTTTAAGATTACCCTTCCTATATTCCTCATACAGCTCAATAAAACCGGGATTCGCTGCTTTCCATTCCCGCATGTATCTTTGTACAGGGTTATCCTCAGTGCTATTCGCTTTCGATTCTATTGTTTCATATGCTGATACATCCCAAGCATCTAATCTATTAAAGATCGCATTGCAATTCTCACACAGCGATAATTCATTAGGGCTGTATCTGCCATATACTGGCTGCTTAGATACACCTTTAAATAGACCTATTTTTTCTCCACAAAAAGAACAGATAGCCATTATGATAATCTCCCCTGATTATCCATATTTGAACACTACTACCAGAAAAAGAATTCAAGTCCCTGATTATAAGTCTCAATCAAGCTACGGTTCCATTTAAGTGATTCTAAAATGGTTTCACTTTCTGAATCTATTTTTAGTATAACAAATCGCTTAGAATTGTGCAAGGCGGTGATGCACAATTGGAAAAGTTTTCTTGTGATGCACAATTGGAAAAGTTTTCTCCTAAGAAATACGATAGAGAAGTTACCACAATCCGCATTCCAAAAGAAACTCTTGAAATCATCGACAAGAAATCAGCAGAGTATGATATGTCAAGAAATGAATTCATAAACCAGTGTATTGTATATGCACTACAGAATATGGAAGAAAGCAATGACCGGGAGCAGTAGCCCCCGGCCTTGTGTTATAGCTTAGTAATCATAGTCACTATCAAAGCTGTCCTCCGATCCCCAGCCTGAAATAAAGTGTGCTCCCGAGTCTGTAGAAGCGGCCAGGTCATCCGTTACCCGGATGAGGATATCACCGTTTTCATCAATTGCAGCATTGTCATCCAATGCAAATACCGGTTTTCCGGTGCTGTGATCAAAGACATATTTACCCATTTTAGAACCCGCCTTTCCGGTATTAGGAACTAACCGCCCGATTGACAGCCGGCTCATTCCAAAAGATAGATATGAGGGGGCAATGTCAGGAAGCCCCGTCTACGATTTGAATTATATCAAATGGCGATTGCGCTGCACACTTCAATTATGGGCAAAAAAAGTTCAAAAAAGATTGAGTGTTAACACGACAATAATCCGCTCCAACCTGAAAACAGGTGAGCGGATTATAATTTACTGTGCGCCTTTCTTCAAATTGCAGTCACGGCAAAGCATCTGACAATTCTCTGGCGTTGTCTGCCCGCCTTTACTCCAAGGCGTGATATGATCGGCATGCATCTCTTCAAATTCAAATTCTTCATTACAGATGGCACACCTATGATTTTGTTTTTCATAAGCGGCTAATGCATCCCGGCGGTCGAAAGTACGAATGGAAAGTTTCTTCTCTTCTCCGGTCAGAAGGTATTCATAAATGCCGGACTTTCTTGTAACATCCGCATCACCCATCAGCCGTTGAATCTCAAGTTCAAGCTTTTTCGGGTCGAGATCGGTACGGTTGCCGTGCTTATTATAGAACAATCCCCATGGCAAACCTTTCATTTCTCTGCGCTTCTTTGGGAAAATGGCCTCTATCCAGTCAATCACAGATCGGAAGTAGTTCCAAAGCTGAATAGCAGACGGGTCATTTTGATGTTCTGCCATATAGGCTTCAATCGTTTTCCCCTCGGCAGACGCCGCCCATAATATCGCAGTTTCCAAGTATTCCTGCCGGATTGATGCACCTTTCAGATAATCCCCGGCGAGCTTATTAGCGGCACATCCGGTCTTTGAAAAGTAACGCTTTGCATCCGCTGTCCACGAACCCGCATAGACGGCATTTCTTAATTCCTGATCTGTCAATTGTTCACCGGCAATATTGATGATCTTAAACCAGTCAAGCTTTTCACTGTCCGTCCCGTCACAGACGTATACAAACAGAGGATAATTTAAGAATTCCTTTTTCACATCAGACGGCAGATTGTAAAAATACTTATTGTCTACGGAGAAAGAACCGTCAACATACTCACAGACGGATATTAAACGTTGTTGACCGTCCAGAACTTCATAGCCATCTGTCCCGTCTTCCTTCTTGACCTTGCACCAGTAAATCACATTGAGGGGCAAACCACGCATTACAGTATGAATAACTTCGTCCCGTTGCGCGTCTTTGTATACGAATTCCCGTTGATACTTAGGGCGTATGTCCAGCAGATCATTGTAGCCAGAGACACCTTCTTCCGCATCGTTGAAGTATCCTTCACAGACTTCTCCAATGCTCACATTCAACTGTTTAATCTGCATCTTGTTTCTCCCTTGGTGCCTCCGGGTGTCTGTTGCGTACTATGATACGCCCATATGGTACTTTTGGCTTCCCGTCTTCCAGATAATATAAGTCTCCGGTAGCAGTATGACTTGTCATAACCGCTTTGTGCTCTTTCAGAATTCCTTTTACACCGATGCGCTGACCTAAGATGCCGTTACCATATCCAATAATCTCAAACTGATCGGGATTATATTTGTCCATAAGAGTAATAGGAACGCCCATTGCCCCAGAATAATCACAAGGTATATTAGAAATGGAGTCAACTTCTATTGCATCATAATTGACGTACTTGGGGTATTTATCAGGGGTATAACGTCTTACAAGTATCAGATCTTCATGGCGCTGCTTGATATCAAGATTGGTAAACCAACGAACCCCTTTGACACGAATGTACTTTCTTCCAGTGCTCTCTTCAATTCCGCAGCCCGCCGCCTCTAACGGATAATCATTTGGTACATAAAAAGCTCTATCCCCAGAATGAATACTTGCACCAAGCCAAAGCTCATTACTCATAAACAACGGGAAAACCTCTTTGTACTTAACTGCGTTCAGATTTCCTATGATGATAAAGTGCTTCCTGTGTTCTATCAGAACAGCAACATATTCCCTGAAGAGACTGAACGGTGGATTAGTGGCAACAATGTCACATTCATCGAGCAAGGAAAGGCATTCCGGTGAACGGAAATCCCCGTCGCCCTCAAGCTCAGTCAACTCGTTTTCGCCGGATTTGAACAATTCCGCAACATCCAGCATATCCACCATGCCGTCTCCGGTTTTATCATAAACCTTCGTAACAATAGCTTTATACGGCTTGTTAGCATTTTCTTCCGGCGTTCCATCCAGAACGTCAAACAAAGATAACTGCTGGTTTGCAATCGGAGAACCCGTGTAGCATGTTGCTATCAGTTTCTTAAGTCCGAGGCGATTAAAGTTCAGGACAAAGTATTTAAAGAAATTACTCTCAAACGGGTCATCACAATTGCAGAGAATCGTTTTCCCTTTGAAGTGCTGCCTGTAGTGCCGCATTTCTTTTTCAATATCAGTAAGCTGCGTGTAGAATTCATCTTTCCGCGCAGACTTCGCGGTATTCAAATCTCTGTTATCCGGCATGTCTATCACCACCGTAAAGAGTATAGCACATTCCGCATTCCCATAGCAAGACAATCCGAGAGTCAAGGTCAACTTTTCAAAAACTATTGAACCGTTAACGCATCAAATTGTAAATCTGAGGTATAATTGAAGTGTGCAAATCTGATAACATGTGATACCGTAAAGATAGAGTTGAAAACTGAATTGTTTTACCAAAGGTAAACCAGTTCAAAGAACCTATTTTTACAGGAGGCTTACAAAATGAATCTTGCA
>CAZMXF010000007.1:0-29072 GCA_964570015.1 uncultured Oscillospiraceae bacterium
TGACGGTGTATATCCTCCAGCCCTGCCTGATCTGCCGCTCGGTGCAGATCGACCTTACTCCGGAGCGCCTGAACGGATTTCTCTGTGCCCTGATCCTGGGGATCGTGACCTACATCTTCTGGATCATGGCACTGGGCCTGCTGAAAAAGCCCTTGCGGCTCGATGCGGTGGACCGCTGCAACCTGATCTACAGCAATGTCGGAAATCTCGCCCTGCCCCTGATCTATATGATCCTCGGTAGCGAATATGTCTTCTATGCCAGTGCCCTGCAGATCCCTTTCAATCTCCTGATCTGGACCCACGGCAACAGCATCATCAGTGGCGAACGGCACCTGCATTTCCGGAAGATCATCTTCAATCCCAATATCATCGCTTTGGTGACGGGCATACTCCTGGTCCTCCTTCATATCCGGCTTCCGGACGTGATCGACACGGCCATGGAGGGCCTGGGCAGCATGGTCGGCCCCAGCTCCATGCTGGTCATCGGTATCGTGATTGCCGGGAGCGACCTGCGCGGGATCATTACAAACAAACGAGCCTATGCGATTGCATTGGGCAGGCTGATCGTCATGCCGGTGAGCCTCTTGTTCCTGTTTCTTGCCACCGGCATCCTCACAAGGCATCCGGAACTGACACCGGTTTTCCGGGTGTGCTTCATCGCCCTCTCCACTCCACCGGGCGCCACAGTGTCGCAGCTTGCGGTCCTGTATGACAAAAAGGCCTACGAATCCAGCGTCTACAGCGTGTTGAGCATGGCGCTGTGCATCCTGACAATGCCGCTGATGCTTATGGTTTTTCAGCTGCTGTTCGGAACCTGATTCATTTTCCGTTGCATAGCATATCGGACGGTTCTCCTGGTTGTTTAAGCAGGGAGAGCCGTCTGTTTTGCTGCCCGTGTTGCTCTTGCGCAGAGAAAAAAACCATGGTACAATGCTGTTATTCCGGAAAGGGGGCGGGAACATGAGAATGAGAAAACTGACCGTGTTTCTGATGCTGTTCCTGGCGCTGACACTGCTGATCCTGCCGGTCGCGGTCGCGGAGGCACTGGTCCAGGCCGACGCGCTTCCGTCGGACACGGCAAATCGCTTTAATGTGGAGCTGGTCCTCGATGCCAGCGTGTCGATGAACGAGTCCGATGCGCGCGCCTTGCGCTATGAGGCAATCCGGCTCTTCAACAATCTGTTGCCGAATGAGGGAAACTCCCTCGGCGGCGTCGTGTTCTCCACCGATGTCGACCGGGAGATCGGACCGCAGCCGGTCAGCGGACCCGAGGAAAAGGAAGCGGTCGTCCGGACGCTCCGGGACGTGCCTGCGCCGGGCGGCTGGACCAATATCGGTGCCGGGCTTGACCGGGCGCTGGACCGCTTGAAGGAAAAGGGGAACGCGGAGCTGCCTTCGGTCATTATTCTTCTGAGCGACGGAAACACCGCGATGTACTCCGATGAACTGACCAATGCCGCCGCCGATGTGCGGGATGAGGCGGTCCGGCGGGCTGTGGAAGAGAACGTGCCGGTCTACAGCATCTGCCTCAACGGCAACGGGACGGCTGACCTCTCGGAGATGGAGCGCATCTCCGGTGACACCGGCGGTGTGTTCACCGAGGTTCGGCGGGCCGAAGACCTGAACAAGGTGTTTGAGGTGTTCTATGAGCTGATTTACCGCAGCTCCTCTGTGACCCTGGCGGACGGCGTGTTCCCGCCGGACGGCATACTGAACACCCCGTTTGAGGTTCCGGGCTTCGGTGTCGAAGAGGTTAATGTCGTGTTTCAGGGTTCTGCCCTGGAGGCCAGGCTCGCGAGGCCGGACGGAAGTATATACGAGGCAGAACTGCAGCGGTACGACACCTTCTCGGCGATCAAGCTGACGGATATCATCCCGGGTGAGTGGTCTCTGCAGACCAGGGGTATTTCTGGCGACCGGATCCGGATCGAAGTGATCTATAACACGAATCTGAAGGTCACGCTGTATATGAACCGGGAGGGCGATCAGCTCGATCCGGTGGAGCCGGTGACCTTTACGGCGCGCCTTTCGGCGGGGGACTTTGAAGCCGGAAATTATGAAGACTATCTTGGCTTTGAGGCGGACCTGGTTGCGTATGACTGGGACGGGGCAGAGCTTGAACGCCTGCCCATGTACATCGGGAACAACGGTTTCGAGGTAAAATCCCGCTTTGAGGAAGGGACCTATGTCTTCGAAGCATCCGTGACGGGCAATTCCCTGAACAAGCAGTCCAACAGACTGGGACCGATCCGTTTTATCTCTCCGGAGGAGATTGCCCCAACTCCGACCCCAACCCCGGAGCCGACTCCCACACCCACGCCGCCGCCCAACACGGCCCCGACGACCGCCACGCGGACAGTACAGGAGATACTCCCGATCTGGCCGGTGATCGGCGGAACCTACCACCTCAATCTGAACACCGTGGTGACAGACCGGGAAGGCGATCCTCTGACCTACACGGCGAGTTCCGAAGACTTTGAAGAGGGGACCGAGTACACGATGAGTCCCTCCGGATCCCTCCACGTGAATCTCGGGAACTTCCGTCTCCGGGGTGGAACGGTAAATATCCGGGCGGAGGATGCCGAGGGCCTGTCCTGCGACGTCACGGTCCGGCTCTTGCCCATCAATACGGTGGTGATTCTGCTGGGCCTGCTGGCGATCACGCTCCTGATCCTGCTGATTCATGCCCTGCGGAGGCGGGAACCGAGAAGGGCCATCCACGGCGACATCACGGTGACCTCCGAAGTCGACGGCGTGGTGAAAACCAGTGCGCCGCGTGCACCGACAAAGAAGGGAAAGGTCCCCTTGTCCATTTTCACCGAGATTGATCAGGTCGGACTGGACTATAGTAAGTGTTTCTTCGAGGGAGGCACCGACGCCTATATCTTCCTGACGACGGACCGGAACGTCTGGTGGCGTGGTTATGAGACCGACAGCGTGCGGATCGACAGCGGTGTCGAGACGACGGTGCTGATCGACGAAGAGGGGAAGGAGAAGCTCAGAATCCGTTTCGATTCCGACACACTGGACCTGGGCGACGTTGACTACGACGACTTCTGATCCGGCGAAATCCCGGAACAGGCGCAGTGCCTGCGGTTATGGCTTCTGACCGGACAGGAAACAGAAAACAACAGAATAAGAAAAAGCAGTTCTCCTGCCACGGTTTCCGAGGAAGGAGAACTGCTTTATATTTCTTTACGGAGATGAATTTATTGCCGGCCGAAGTGTATTTATTGCCAGATCAACCTTGAAAAAACAGTGGTTTTGTGTTAATATAAAGTGATAAATTGTCATTACTATGTGCATTTTCGAAAAGTGTGCTGCAGAGGGGTCGCCATGGGGAATCAGATATGCATAAAACTGCATCAAAGCCGCGGGATTGCCCGCCTGGTTGTGATTCTCACGGTGCTGGCTGTGATCCTGCTGGCGGTGGCGCTCTATCCGGTGATTCAGCATTATCGCTTCCGCGCGGACGCACTGGGCTGCCTCGCCGGGCTGGATACTGCACGGCGCCAGCTTGCGGATGAGTATCTCCTTACGGGAGAAAACAGCAGCGCGGAGGAAGCCCGGGACTATGTGGGCTTTGTCATGGCGGGCTGGGACGATCTGTGCCCGGGCGGCGGGACCACCTATATTGTCCCGAATGAAGACAGCGAGCTGGCCTGGGATGTGGTCTGCGGCCTGCACGGCAGCGACCGGAAGCAGTGTACCCGGCTGAACGCGGATTACGTGCTGGAGCAGCTCCGGGAAGAACTGCGCAGTGCCCAGGTGCTTGGGACAAAGTACCCGGAGAAGATGACCGTCTCCCTGCACCATAAGCCGCTGGAGGCGCGGATTACGGAAGAGGATACCGGGCTCCGGCGCGGGACCCGGGCTACCGTCGGGGCAAAGGGGACCCTGGTTTCCTATGCCATCGCGGGCTACAGTGACTTCGGCACCGGACGCGGTGTTCCCACGGGGGAGATCAGCTGGTTCTCCTATGCAGATGAAGAGCACTGTGCCAACTGGAGCGCGTGGGGCGGCTGGACCGGAGACAGTTATTCCGATGTCATCGAGTCCAGACACTGAAACCGATTGGGAGGAAGCGTTATGTCCATCTGGGACAGCAGGGGACTGCTGATCTACTGCTGCGCCGTGTCCGTTCTGCTTGGGGCGGTGTTCGGCTCCTTCCTGAATTGCGCGGCCTGGCGACTGGCCCATGGGGAGTCGGTCCTGCGCGGCAGAAGCCACTGCACGGCCTGTGGCCATGTACTGGGCACGGCGGACCTCGTGCCGGTACTGAGCTGGCTGTTTCTCCGGGGGAAATGCCGCTACTGCGGGACCGGGATTCCCGCTCGCTACCCCCTGACAGAGCTGGTGTTTGCCCTGCTGACGCTGCTTTGCCTGCTGCGCTTTGATCTCAGCTGGCTCTGCCTGCGCAACTGGATCCTCCTCTGCTGCCTGTTCTGCCTGTCGCTGACGGATCTGGAGTGCATGATCATTCCGGATGTCCTCCTGGTGATTGCGGCTGCGGCCTGGGTGCTTTTCCTGCCGCTGACCGGGATGGGCTGGGCCGCTGCCCGCGGCGGACTGATCGCCGGACTGATTTACGGCGGTGGACTGCTTGGCCTGTCGCTCCTGATGGACCGGATCCTGAAGCGGGACAGCCTGGGCGGCGGGGATATCAAGCTCTTTGCGGTCCTGGGCTTATACCTGGGCGTCGTGGGGACGCTTTTTATGACGTTGCTGGCCTGCCTGCTGGGCCTGCTGTTTGCGGCGCTGCGCCGCAGACGAACCGCCGGAAGCGAGCCGTTTCCCTTCGGGCCGGCGATTGCGGCGGCCGGCGCGGCGATGCTTCTCTATGGGCAGCCTCTGATCAACTGGTACTTGAGCATGTTTTAAGACTGGATAAAGGATGAATGCTATGGGAAAAACAATTCTTGGAGTGGATATCGGATACGACAGCATGAAGCTGGCGCTGGTGAAGGACGGGATCGTCAAAAAGGCCGTCACCGTCTCGATGCCGAAAAACCTGCTGCGTGAGGGGCGCGTGGTATCGCCCGAGAGCATGGGTGAACTGATCCGTAAGGCGATGAAGCAGAGCGGGATTCGCTGCAGTCGGGGCGCGCTGGTGCTGCCGAATGAGTCGGTCTTCATCCGCAATGTGGTGATGCCGGTCATGACCGAGGACCAGCTGAAGTACAATCTCCCGTTTGAATTCCGCGATTATATCACGGAAGAACTGAAGAACTATGTCTTTGACTATGCGATGGTCACGACGCCGGGGCAGCTTCTCTCGGAAGCAAAAGCCGGCAGCGGGGACGGGGTCGGCCGGTCCATGGAACTGATGGCGGTGGCCGCTCCGGTGAGCCTGATCGAGGATGCGAAGGAGTTCTTCCGCAAGGCCGGGCTGAAGCTTGTCAAGGCCGCCCCCTCCGTATCCTGCTATCAGGCACTGATCCGTGCAAGGATGAGAGCGGGCGGTCCTGCGGAGGAATACTGCATGCTGGACCTGGGATACCAGGCGATCCGGATGTATATGTTCCGCGGAGACCGGCACATCGTTACGAGAGAGCTGGAGATCGGCCTGCATTCTTTGATCACTGCCATCGCCGAGACGGCGAATGTGGACGAGCACCTTGCCCATACCTATCTGCTGGATAACTTTGAAGACTGGCAGAACAAGCCGGTCTGCCTGAACGCGTATGAGAGCATCGCGGTCGAACTGATGCGGGCGCTGAACTTCTACCGCTTCTCGAATCCGGAGAGCCGGCTGGAAGATCTGTATCTGGTAGGGGGCGGTTCCATGATCCGTCCGCTGCGCAAGGCGATCACCGACACCGTTGGGATGAAAATCCATCCGCCTACGGAGTTGGTGCCCGGAGGCAAAGCGGTCAAGGCCGTGCATGGTCTGGTACAGGCCATCGGCGTGACGATGAACTGAGCGGGGGGTGAGCAGATTGGCTGCAGCAAAAAAAGTTGTGAGTGGGAAATCGGCCGGCGGCAGAGGGCGCAAGGGCTCGATCCCGGTGAAGCGGGTCATCAATCTCGCGGAAGTGGACAAAAAGACCATCGACCTCAGGGTTGCGATTCCGGCAATTCTCCTGATCCTGGCGCTGGCGTTCCTGTTCGGCAAGTTCGCGGTGGCGGACCGCCTGATCGCCGTCAGCCGGGCGGAAGGCGAGGTGGCCGCGGCACAGAGAGAGCTCGACGCCGCTTATAGCAGGCTGGACAGCTTCGGAGAACTTTCGGATCTCTATGCCCACTATACCTACTCCGGCATGAACGACGAAGAGATCCATCGGACCGACCGCGCGGAGATTCTGAACCTGCTGAGGAATGTGGTCCTGCCCGATGTCGAGGTCAGTGCCTGGAACGTGAAGGGGAATGTGCTTAACATCACCATGACTGCCGGTACCCTGGAGGAGATCAATCACAACGTGCAGAAAGTGAACGCCAATGAGCTTGTGGATTTCTGCACGGTCAATAACGCCAAGACAAATGAGAACAAACGGACTGTTGCCAGGGGCAACAGGGAAGAAACCATCATCGAGACGAGCGTCACGGCCCAGGTTGTGGCCTATCTCAATCCCGACGAGGGGGTGGACAGACGATGAAACGACTGAGCCGAGACTTTACACGCGGAGAGAAGGCGCTTCTTCTCCTTCTGGCCCTGATTCTGCTGGGACTGACCTACTACCTTGTGGTTGACCGTCCGGTCCGCGCGGCGCTGGAGAGTGCCAGGGCTGAAAAGGAAGCGATTGTGACCGAGCTCACGGCCCTGAAGGGCCGGATTGCCCGGATGGAGAAGATGGAGCAGGAACTCAAAGCCATCCAAGCCAACCCCACGGTCAGCCAGATGGGCAGCTACAACAACAGCAAGGCGGAGCTCGACTTCCTGAACGACCTGCTGGATGAAACCGACGAGTACAACGTGGCCTTCACGGGTGTCACACGGGACGGCGATCAGGTCCGACGCAACTTCAACCTGAATTTTGCGGTACAGGATTTTACGACAGCTGAGCGGATGCTGAAGAAAATCTACGGCTGCAATATGCGCTGCCTGCTCAATGATATCAACTATTCGAAAACAAGAACCTATTACAACTCGGCGGACCGCCTGCGCTATGCCAGAGACTACTATGAGCGGGTGAATGTCAGCGCGACGGCGACCTTCTATGAGACCATGGTGGGTGGAACGGCGGATGCCGGCCTGCCGGCCAGCGGAAAGGCGGCGTCATAGCCCCAAAGGTCCTGCCGGATCAAACGGATTAACTACCGTAACCAGTCGATAAGCGACAGAGGAGAAAACAAATGTCTATGAGAATTGTTTTGAATAAACTGACGAGCATGGTGCTGGTGATCTGCATGTTGCTGTCACTTGCTGCGCCCGCGGTCGGGGAAGCGCCTCTGTCACAGCCGCCGGAGGAAGTAATCTATCCGGACGGAACCACCGTCTACGCGGACGGAACCCTCGTCTATGCCGACGGGACAATCGTGTACGCTAACGGGACGATCATGTCCGCCGAAGGCGCCACGGTGGATGCCGACGGGAATACGGTTTACCCGGACGGGACCACCCTGTATGTTGACGGCAGGATTGTGTACGTTGACGGCACCACGGCTTATCCGGACGGCACTACCGTCTATGCGGACGGCACCGTCGTCTATGCCGACGGGACGATCATGTACGCCAACGGGACGATCATATATGCCAACGGGACGACGATATACGCCGACGGAACGACAGTATATTCTGACGGTGCCACTGTGTATGCCGACGGAACCACGGTGTATCCGGACGGGACTACCCTCTACGTTGACGGCAGGATTGTGTACGCAGACGGTACAACGGCCTATCCGGACGGGACGATGGTATACCCGGACGGAAGAACCGTGTACGCCGACGGGACCACGCTGTATGCCGACGGAACGACGGTATATCCGGACGGAAGAACCGTGTACCCGGATGGGACCACGCTGTACGCCGACGGAATGACGGTATACCCGGACGGAAGGACCGTGTACGCGGACGGGACCACCCTGTATGCCGATGGAACAACGGTATACCCGGACGGAAGGACTGTGTACACAGACGGGACCACATTGTACGCTGACGGAACAACAGTATACCCGGATGGAAGGACCGTGTACACAGACGGGACCACACTGTACGCCGATGGAACGACGGTATACCCGGATGGAAGGACCGTGTACGCCGATGGGACCACGCTGTACCCCGACGGAACAACGGTTTACCCGGATGGTATAACCGTTTACGCGGATGGAACAACACTGTACCCTGACGGCACGATCGTTGCGCCCGAGGGAAATGCCGATCGCGTTTCTGAGGAAGAGCCTGTTCCGGCTGCGGAACCGGAACCGTTCATCCCTGAGAATGAGGATGTAGCGGGCGGGGAGCAGACCGGCGGTGAAACGACACAGGAGACGGAGCCCGGAGAAACCGAAGAAACTGTCAATACGGAAGAGCAGACTGGCGAACAGACCGAGGATCCGGAAGAGACTGCAGAAGAAACCAAAGAAGAAAACAAAGAAGAAGCCACGGAAGAAACCAAGGAAGACGCCGAAGAAGAAACCAAGGAAGAAAACGCAGAACAAACTACAGAAGAAATCATTCCCTCGGCAGAGGAGTTCCCGCTGCGGACCCTGACGGTCAGTGCGGGCCAGGTGGCTTTCCGGGATCAGTATCTGAATCCGACGGAACCCGTGCTCTGGAGCACCGGTGTCTGGAATCAGCTCTATGGCAGCGCCATCGAGCCGTCGTACACCGACGGTCATGTAACCGTGGAGATCACCGGACACATTCCCGAGACCGTGACGGCGAGAGCCACGTTTATCGAATTTGCGGATCCGGGTGCGGCGCAGAACGCAGAGCGTGCGCTCATGATGCTGGATGTGGCCCTGCTCGATGAGACCGGTGCATTCTATGTACCGTCCGAGGAGCTCCATGTCTCGGTCAGTTCCGGCTCTGTCTCTGCCGCGGTATCTGACGGGGAACCGTTTGTTGCGTATTTTGACGACGGCTACGACGGCCTGGGTGAGGCCGGGGCTGTCAGAGTCCTCCCGGACGAATATATCGACGGCAGCCGTCTGGTCTATGCCCCGGAGCAGGGCGGCAGGCTCACCGCTGGGAACGGAACCGTTGATTTTGACGAAAACCGCTTCCCCTTCCGCTTCGTGCTTTCGGCACAGCAGGCGGAAGTCTATACCGAGGAGCAGCCCGGGCAGGAGGCCCCGGCCGAAGATGTCATGCTCTCCGGGACGCTGGTTGCCTCGGACGGATATACTTATGAGATCAGTGTGAGCTATCCGGCCGACTGCGGCATCCCCGTGGGTGCGGAGCTCTCGGTGGAAGAACTGCTGCTCGGAACGGATGCTTACTGGGAGTATATCAATCAGAGCGCCGAAGAACTCGGCGTCTCACCGGAGGATCTCAGTCTCGCGAGAGCGTTCGACATCAGCCTGGTGGATCCCGCGACAGGCGTCCACTATCAGCCCACACAGGACGTCCAGGTGTCGATCCTGCTGCTCAGCACACCGGTGAACACAGAAGAAGAAATCTCGGTTCTGCACTTTGACGATGAAGCCGGCGGAGTGCAGACGATGGATGTTGCCCTGAACGGCGAGACCATCGAGTTCGAGACCAATGGTTTCTCCGTCTTCGTGGTGCTGCAGCGCGTGATCGAGAAGAACCTGACAGCTGGTGACGGCTATACCTATCACATCACGGTGGATTATGACAGCACATCCGGAATCCCCGACGGCGTGGAGCTCGAGGTAGCTGAGATCCGCGAAGGGGACGCTGCGTATGACGACTATGTCGCCAGATCCGCCGCAGAGCTGGGGGAGAATGTCGAGAACCTGGGCTTCGCCAGGGCCTTTGATATCAGCCTGGTGGACCCCGCGACCGGAACCTATTATCAGCCGAACAAAAACGTAAAGGTATCCATCCAGGTCCTGAACGAGAATCTTTCAGACTACGAGAGCGTCGATGTCGTTCACTTCGGGAATGACGTGGAGGTCATGAACGCCAGCGTAAATGGAGAAGCCGTAGAGTTTGTTACGGATGGATTCTCGGTATACGTGATTACGGGCAGTAACGAAGAAACAATTACACCTCAGTGCACATATACATTCTTTATTCCGAATCAGGATGCGGGAGGCACTTATACAGAATACATTTTCACAGACGACCAGGGACGGGTTGTATCTTCTCAGACGATCAAGAATGGCGACCGTTTGACGGTTCCGCAGCCGCCCTCTTCGGAAACGGAAGTCTTTGCAGGGTGGTATGTCGGTCACCCGGACGGACAGGGGGGAATTACATTTGAGGATTCACCCTACGATTTTGACCATATCAACATCACGGAACCCAGCGTGATACATCTTTATGCGCGTTACAAAGAATATGCTTATGTGGTGTTCCACGACCAGTATGACCGCGATTCCGGGACCTTCCCGATAGCCTATTCCCGAAGAGAAGAGCTCAAGACAGATGGGGATCAAACATCCGCCCGAGTAAAAATCAGCGATCTCAGCACGACATATACCGGCGGTGGCGATACACAGATGGCTTTCTTCGGCTGGTCGGAAACACCAATCACGAATCCGGGTGCTGCGACCGATGATGCAGGGCGTCCTGTTTCTGCAGTTGATGCAGATTCGGATGGCTGCATTACCGTCACTGGAACGACACATCTTTACCCAATCTATAAAGAAACTCATTGGCTGACCTATTATACGGCTCAGTCAGGACTTAGTGCGGCATATGTTCCGCCTGCACAGTATTTCGAGGGAGATCCTGTTAAAACCCCGCTTCCGATCACTTCTCGTGATGGTTATCATTTTAAGGGCTGGTATACAGGTGCTCTGGTAACGCATGAAGGTGTCGAAACCGTCAATTATGGAACGCAGATTACAGACGAAGAAGGATATCTTGTATCATCTGCTGATGATGGCGGCGTTTATATTTCCGCTGGAAAGCTCTATCTCCGGGCAAACGCGACACTTTATGCCAAATGGGAAGCAACCTATCATATCGTTTATTGGAAGCAGCTTACGACAGAGACGCCTGAAACAGCAGAAAAGCACTACGAGTATGCCGAAACTGTGACAATAACCGCTAATATTACAAATTGGGGAGAAACGATAGATGTTGCAGATGATGATAAGGCGGACAACAGATATCCCGGATATACTTTTAATTACAATCTCAGTGTAACTTCGGCGGAAATAAATAATACAAAAGACCTGACGGTTTTTAATCTATATTATGATCTGACAGAGGATTATATTGCTTCCGGAGAGACGTATACATTAACTTTTAAGGACTCTGTAACTGGCGGCGGAATAGCAGATATGCCCGCGGCAATAGAGAATCTTGCATATAAAACTAAGTTAAAGGACTATAAACCTGACACAGATCCGGCATCAGGCAGAACATCCGACACGGGCAAAAAAATCTATAATTTCTCCGGGTGGTATATGGATCAGGCATGTACGATTCCTGTCGATTGGAATGTGATAACCATGCCCGACTGTGATCTGACGATATACGCCGGATGGGAGCCAATCAGATTCACTGTTGATATCGATCCCAACTACGGAGCTCTCTACACCGAAGAAAACGAAACGGGAACAGGCGCAACCTTCTTCAACAGTTCCTATGATGCTGAACCGATCGGTGAGTATACCCACGTTACACGTAACTATGCTGAGTCGAGCTCCGGTAACTGGTATTACGTAAATCACGACCGTGCCTATGGCGGGGATCGGCATACTTACTATACTCAAAATCCCGGTCTGGCTACAGAAGACACTGGTTTTGAGTATGCTCCCGGAACTTACACATATGTCGGCTGGTATGAAGTATATTTGGATGAGGACGGCAACGAAATCGGTGAAGCATCCCAGCCATATGATTTCAGCCAGCATGTAGATCATAATACGAAGCTCAGGCTTCACTGGAAAAAGACAGGGCACTATTATCTGGCCTATGCTGCCGGCGACGGTACCTTGGAGAACGGTGGGAAGGAGCTTCTGCTTCCGGATGCCTATGCAGACTATGCCACTGTTCTTCTGACGAAAGCTGCAACAGCGCCTTCGGGCTGGACCTTTGTCGGCTGGAAGATCCGCGGAAGCGACAGTGATGTTGTGTATGCACCGGGTCAAAACTTCACCCTCCATGCGGGTGATGCGAAGCGTGTCAGCGGCAAGGATGTTGTTTACCTGGATGCGGTTTATGTACAGGTTGGGACTGCCAGTATCATCTATGATGCAAACGGAGGGGTAGTCGCTGGAAGCGATGTGAACTTTGGGCAGGTTCCGGGAAGTAATCCAGATGAATGGATTCCTGCATCCGGCACGATTGATGAGGGAAGGACAACTGCGACTGTTTCCGGGCTGGCCAATAACACCAGGTTTAAGCTGAGTGATGGCAGAGGTTTCACTGCGCCGGATGGTTCCGGAGCCGCCTTCCTGGGCTGGAGCGATAAGGCGGTCTGCGATGATTCTGCCGTGTTTTATTCCAAGGATAGCACAGATACGTATGGCGTAGATACAGATGAGCCAATCACACTCTATGCTGTGTGGGGTGTGCAGGTGAACTATAACCTCAACAGTACGGATGCCGAATGGGAACCTGAGTGGGACACTTCTGTATATTACTTTGATACGGAGACGAATAGCTATTCTCAAATTGTCAATAGAGGGAATAGCGTATCCGAACCGGAAAATATTCCGATTTACCATGGATCAGATGGACGTCTGTTCCGCTATTGGGCGACAAAGGATGGAGATCAATACACAGAATTCAACTTTTCGCAGCCGGTAACGGGTGCGCTGAATCTGTATGCCTTCTGGAGCGAACCGATGCTTGTGAAGGTTCATGCTGTGGATGCGTCTCAGCCTGACCTGAAGGAAACAACCTGGCAGACCACCGACGTTACGGTTGGAACAGTATCAATCGATTTGACAGCCGCAAGCCATGTTACGGCTCCGGATGACTACGCCTTTGCCTTTGCGGCCGTGGCTGATTCACTTGACAGCGTCTCAGATTCCCATGCAGTGTCCGCGGTCAAATATGACAGTGCAAAAAAGAGCATCTGTGTGAAATATGACGGAGATGCTGATTTCACAGTTCTGGAACGTGGCCAGGAGCTGTATTTCGTATACTATCAGCAGAAAACTCTGAACATCGGATACAAGTGCATGGAATCCGGCGGAGCACTGACAACTGTTCCTGCTTCCGACGCACCATCCCTTACATCAGCTCTCGGCGAATATAATATGACTGAATCCATTACGCAGCCGTTGAGCTGGGTGGGTGATTCTTATACCCATTATGCCTTTGCCATCGGCAGTGCTGATGCAGCCAGTGCCTCTGCACTCAGTTTGGTTACCGATCTCTCCGGGACAGACGCGGAGCGACCGGCTCTCTGGCTTCGCAACACCTGGCGTGGCTTTGAGTATACGACAGATGGCAACGAATGGGTCGACTGCGGCTATAATCCTGCTCTCTATGTGATCTACTATACCCAGCAGCCCACTGTGATCATGCTACGTGAGCAGACAGTTGGTACAAGATCGGTTATGGAGACCGCGTTCACATATGATCTCCTTATTACTGAGACTGCGACGACGATTACGTCGGTCCAGGAACAAAGGCTGAACGGTGATCAATGGGAAAATGCAGGAGAACCGACCGAGATAACGACAAGCGGTGAACCTGTAGTGATAGTTGGCCCCGGCAAGGATGGCTATCAACCCTACGAGCTGAAAAATGGAGAAGCCGACTCAGTGATCCTGTTTTACAGCAGTACTTCCGGTGAGTCGACGGACGATATTTCTGACGATACGCGTACAGTGACTACCACGACGGTGATCACTGCGCAGACGGCTGTCATTACCCAGATTGCAAATGCGGACTTTGCAACGGCTATTGACGGGGTGTCCCAGAACAATGAACCATATAGCTATACCTGCACTGCGGATGGAACAGGCGGAACCAGGAATGTAACCTTCACGAATACCCATAAGTCTCTCCCGGTGGAAGTTCATGTTGTGCTGGCGGAACAGAACGGTACAGACGGTATTATTCGGCGGGACAATCTCAGAAGTGCAACATACAGCTTTGACCTCGCCCTGGGCACGACGCAGAAACTGCTGGACAGGCTGCCCGCCGCCGATGTGTTCACCGGTGATGATTCCTATGCTTTTGGGGCCATCCTTTACGGCGCTGCTGTGAGCAATGACGGAGAAGCAGTGACGATCGCCGGTACAGACGCCGTGTCCGTTGCCTATGAGCAGAGTGGCGAGACCCATGAGATTCTGCTGAAGGACGCAGAGGGGAACACAATCGGAGAACTGGGCAGCAACGCGATCTATTACCTCTATTATCCCATGCCCAGGATCCGCTATGTAAAAGCAAACGCCGATGGATCCCTGACAAATATTACCGGCAGCCATGTGAACGCAGGCAATGTCGAAGAAAGTGACGACATTACCTACAATCACATTTTGCTGACCATGAACGGCCGGAAGGTTGAGCAGAATCAGAGTGTGGAGGTCCCGGCTTCCGGCCTGACGATCAGTCAGAGCGGAAACAACTTCCGCATGCCACCGATTCTGGACGACGGACTCTTTGAACGATATCTGAGCTATACCTCTCTCGGAGCAGGCACGAACGAAGCGTCCGATATGGCTTCCATTTCCGTAAGCGACGGGCTGAACATGCAGCTGAGAGTGCAGAACAATGTCCTGCAGTACAGCTTCGATGGCACGGAATGGACGGACTTGTCACTGTCCGGAATCCCGACGATCTATGCCATCTATACGGAACGCGGATACGACCTGCAGATCAGCAAAACAGTCGACACGGGTGACAGCGGAGCAATTCCGCCCTTTACGGATGCGAGCTTTACTGTGACGATCAGCTCTATGGCGATCACAAAGGACAGCTACGAAGCGGAAGGCGCGGAAGGCCCGACTGTGGAGGCTGAGCCTTCTGACGGGGATAATCCGGGAAGTATTACACTGACCGTAGAGGACGGCACCAGGATCAGAATCAAGAAACTCGGTCATGGTGATTATTCCATTGTTGAAGCGGGGAACGAAAACTATAACCTCACCGTGAAAACAGGCCCGATTCTGGGCAGCGCGGTAAGTGATGCAAATGTTACGGATAATACGACTGTTTCGATCACGCTGGATACAGAAAAACGGGTCGACCTGACCAACAGCCCGAAGCCGCTTTGCAAGATCAATGATAACGGAACCGATCACATCTTCTATACCCTGCAGAGCGCCGTCGAGTATGTTGAGGAGAACATTGCCAGTTACACCGCGACCATCGAGATGCTTGCAGACTATCTCGTGCCCGCTGTGGATGTACCGGAAATCCCGAATGGATTCAACATTACGCTGACTACGGCTGAAGAAGGATTTGACGGAGCCGGTGCTGTTGCGGTCCTCACACGGACCCAGGAGCTTTCAGCTGTGCCCATGATGGTCAACAACGGGACGCTGAAGCTGATGAATGTGGTTCTGGAAGGGGCCGAGATCCCGGCAAGCGCCCCCGTGATTCAAAGTGCGGGTGATCTGACGATCGGCCTCGGCACGACGATTCAGAACGCGCTCAGCTCCGAAAACGGCGGCGCGGTCAATGCGACAGCCGGGAATATTGCGATCAGTGGTAAGATCACCGGCAACACAGCCGCAGCCGGCGGCGCGATCTATCATTCCGGTAACGGAACGATCACGATCACGGGAACAGGCGCTCTTCAAAACAACACGGCATCAAGCGAAAACGGCGGTGCAATTTACCTTGCGTCCGGCACGATCAGTCTGTCCGGCACGTCCGTAATGAGCGGGAACATCGCGGAGAGCGGTTATGGTGGTGCGATCTACGCGGGTAATGCCGTGATCGAGGTCGGGCAAAACAGCAGCATCACCAATAATAAAGCGAAATCCGGCGGCGCGATCTATGCAGATACGGCGACGGTCTCGATTTCTGAAACAGAAGGAGTAGCACCTCCGAACATCACGGGCAATACCGCGACAGATGGGAACGGCGGTGCGATCCATGTCGGCACGGGCTCTGTCACGGTTTCCGGCGGCAGACTGTCGAACAATAAAGCGGCGACGGGTCTGGGCGGCGCGATTCATACGGAGAATGCCTCTGTTACAGTCTCAAATACCGCTGAAGTAAAATCCAACACTGCGACAAAGGGCGGTGCGGTCTATAGTGCATCTGGAACTGTCACGGTTACCGGCGCTGCACTTGAGAGCAATACCGCATCTGTCGACGGCGGCGCAATATATGCGGGCAGCGGCAAGGTGACGGTGTCCGGCGGCAGCTTATCGAAAAACAAGGCCGAAACCGGAAGCGGTGGTGCACTTTATTCCCAGACGGGCAACCTGGAACTGTCCGGCGGTGTTTTGGGACAAAACACATCCAAAGAAAACGGCGGCGCAGTTTACGCCGGATTTGGCTCCGTAACGGTCTCCGGTGAAGAAACCAAGTTGACCCAGAATTCCGCCGCTGACGGTCAGGGCGGCGCCATCTATGCCGGATACGGAGCGGTCTCGATTACAGCTTCACCCCTGACAAAGAATTCGGCGGGCAGCGACGGCGGTGCCATCTATGCCGGCCACGGTGCGGTCAATCTCACAGATGCTGTCCTGGGCGGAAGTGATAATGGAAATACCGCCGGGAAAAACGGCGGTGCGATGTACGCGGGCAGCGGCAATGTGACGGTGTCCGGCGGCAGCATGTCTGAAAACAGCGCGGCAGATGGAAACGGCGGTGCCTTATACGCAGGCAGCGGGGCCATTACATTGTCGAATACCACCCTGACCGGGAACAAAGCGAATGCGGGCACAGGCGGCGCGGTCTATCTTGACAGCGGCAGTGCAACGCTTACAACCGTTACGGCAACCGACAACCATGCTGTCAACGGTGCGGCGGTCTTTACGAAGACAGGCAGGACCACATTCAACGATGGGAGCTATACCGGGAACATCGCCACGACGGGCGGCGCGGTCGGCGCCGGAAGCAAGGAAGCGAGGCTGTACTTCAACGGGAATGTCCAGGTAAAGGATAACAAGCTTGGAAATGCGGAGGATGCCCCCAAGAGCAATGTCTATCTGGATCAGGACGATGATGCGGTCATCAACATCGACACCCTTGGAAACAACGCGTCCATCGGCATTTATGTCGCGGATAACGTAGAGAATACCCGTGGCGTTCCCGGCGCGAGATTCGCTGTCTATACCAGTAACGGCAATGTGAATAAGATTACCAATGACAGGTATTCTTCCCTGACAGTCCAAAGCGATACGGCGGCGAAAAAGCTCTTCTGGGGCAATTCCATCAAGGTTACGGTGCGAGCTTTGACTTCATTTAAGTCGGGCTTTCCCCCGATGAAAACTGACAAAGATAATTATACTACGAATGCGTATTATCCGGAATTCAATGATGCGGCAATATCTGAGTTGGCAGCGGAATTGTTCAAAAAATATGGCACCACTTTTAATCCAAAACTAAGCAACACAGCAGTTTATGCCGGAGCCTATTTAGATGATGCGACCGAGTTTGGAGAATACCTGACAAAGCTGGCTTGGGATAACGAACTAGGGTGGGTTGTGACTCGACGGGATGGAACTACAAAAGCGTTGCAAAAAGCAGCGACTGATTTCCATAGGATCTATATCTATTATGCTGAACCCGCCTATATTTCCATCGAAAACAACACCGACATGACGCTGAACATCAGTGAAATGAAGGTACATGACACCAGCGTCATCAACAGCAGCACAGAAGCAGGCTACGGCATGGTCTTCGCCAAAAACGGTGCGATCCGCAGCGCCCTGCTCCCGATTACGGCTGCCGATTTGACCCTCACAGAGGGACAGTCTGTGAGCCTGCTGATTCCCGGCGGACAAAACATGACCTATACGCTGGATGGAAAATTTGTAACAACGACAGGAGGCGGAGTCCGACTCCGTAGGGGAGCGGAATCCAGTCTCAGCGAGGAGACGGTGACAGTATCTGCTGACGGCGCCTTTGACCAGCTTACAGGCACAACGCTGAATACCTCGGGAACCTACAATATCATCTTTGGTAATGACAAGATAATCTGCAAGGTGGTCGATGCAGGCGGAACAGAGCACCCTTACAGCAAGATCAGCTTAGCGATTGCAGACATTATTGCCACCGCAGGGACAAATCCGCCCTATACGCTTGAAACTGACAAAACGGCCACCATCGAGATGGTGACGGATTATCTGCTCACAGCCTCTGATGATGTGAACATCCCCCAGGGCTATGACATTACTTTGACCACAGCGGCAAAAGACGGAGCTACCTACTGCTATAACGGCACAGGCGACCGCGCAACTATCAGCCGAGACTCACAGAATACGAATTCGATGATCGAGGCGTGGAATGCCTTGGCAAGCAATAAGGTGGTAACGACACTCAGGCTGGAGAACCTGATTATTGACGGAAAGAGTGTCCGCGGCTCCAGCGACGGCGGCGCCGTGGCGACCCAGTATACGAACGTCTATATCGATAACGTCGATTTTAAGAACGTGTATGCCAGCAACGGCGGCGCGCTCCTGGTGATGTTCAATTTTAACAAAAGCAGCACTAAGGATCCGAGGCACACGGTATCCGGCTCGATTTTGGAGGTCAAAAACTCCGACTTTACCGGCTGTACTTCGACAACAACAGTAAAGTCTAACCGTTTGGGCGGAGGTGCGATTGTTACCAACTCCGAGACGATGAGACTGGAATACTGCGATTTTGACACGTGTACAGCAGTCGACCAGGCTGGCGCTGTGTTTCATCGTATTGACTATGATGATGCCTCGTGGACGGAAGTCACCGGCTGCACCTTTACAAACTGCAGTGCGAATGCGGCGGGCGGACTGGAACTTGACTCTAAGACGATTAATGTCACCGGCTGTAGGTTTGAGCATTGTGTAGCGAAAGAACGTAACGGCGGCGGCTTCAATGTGTATGCACTGAATGCAGCTACTCCTACGGCAGATTGCTGGGTGACGGTATCGGGCTGCACGTTCAATGACTGCCAGCTGACTACTACGAATACCAGCAACGGCAATGGCGGCGGCTTCCGCTGCAACGCGGTCTACACGAAGGTGGAAAACAGCACCTTCACTAATAATCTGGCGCTCTACGGCGGCGGCTTCTGCATCTCCAACGGAAGTGCAAAGAAGGCCGAGGTCTACGGCTGCACGTTTGAGCGTAATACAGCCAATCAGGGCGGCGGTATTTTTGGCAAGCCTTTGGAGATGATTATCGGCGATTATACCTGGACCGATGATGAAGGTGTCGAGCAGACCCGCCATACGGAGATCAAAAACTGCACGTCGAACAATGAAGGCGGCGGCATTTTTCACGATAAAAACGCAGACAATACTTCACTGACCATCACCAACGCCACGATTTCCGGTAACCAGACAAAGAACAACGACAAAAACGGCGGCGGCGTCTTTACCAATTGCCGCGCAGTGACGATCAGCGGTGCGGCCATTACCGACAACGTATGCACCAAGCAGGGCGGCGGTGTGTACGCCTACAGCTATACCTCGCTGACCATCACGGATTCTGACATCTCCAGGAATATCGCCTCCGGCAACGGCGGCGGTGTGTGGTTTGACGCAAACGACGATGGCAACCGTGCGAAACAGGTTCTGACGATCAAGGGCAGCACGATCAACGGGAACTCCTCTAACGGCAGCGGTGGCGGGATCTATACGCAGGCAAAGACCGTGACGGTTGGCGCGAGTGAGACAAAAACCGATTCCAACGGCAAGCTGAGTCCTTCGTCCGTCTCCGATAACACAGCAAAAAATGGCGGCGGCATCTATCAGGTCCGAAATGTGGATGGTTCCAAGCTTGAGATCAGCAACGCCAGCATCAACGGCAATACCGCCGGCTCGGGCGCGGGTGGAGGTATTTATGTCGGTGTGCGGACGCTGACAGCCAACACAACCGAAATATCCAGAAACAATGCAACCGGCAACGGTGGCGGCATCTGGTATGATATTAACAGTGACACAGACAGAGCCAAAATGGCCTTGATCGTTATTGACGGCACCATGGACAGCAACAGCTCCGGCGGTAACGGCGGCGGCATTTATACGCTGGCAAAAACCGTGGAGATCAGGGCACATGCCGAGGGCGAGGGGGATGACGTAACCAAGACTGGCACTACTATCTCCAACTGTATAGCTGGCTATAGCGGCGGTGGTATCTATCAAAACCGGGATATAGAAGGCTCCAAACTGACTGTAACAGATACCATAATCAGCGGCTGCCAATCGAACGATTCCAGCACCAATAATAATCCTCCTCGAGGCGGTGGCGGTATCTTTGCGAATGCTCGTACAGTTACCGTTATAAGTTCTGCTATCAGCAATAACAGTGCCGTAAGGAACGGCGGCGGTATTGACGCACCATTGGCCGGTAATGACTTTGCACTGATTATTGATGACACAGAGGTCACGGGTAACAGCGCGGGTAAGCAAGGCGGTGGTATCTTTACCCGTTCCCAGCTCACTCTGCGCAACGGCACAGAGATCAGCGGCAACCGGCTGAGCACGAATACAGTGTCTGACTGTGCAGGTGTATATCTTATCAATGAACGTACACTTTTTGTCGGCCCGGAAGACGCGGCGGAAGGCGACACTGACACCATCTATGTCCGTGATAATGTCACAGCCAACGGAGCTGCGTCCGACCTTCGACTGTGGGATAACGGTTCAGAGAACAATAGCAGCAGCGTTTATGTCTACTGCAATCTTGATGGTGAGATCTATGTGGTGAACGCCAACAAGGTTGGAACCTGGTTTGGCAGTTCTGAGTATGCCAATCCTGAAGGATTCTCAGACACCGAACCGGTGTTCAAGGCTGATGCCAGTACCCTTCACGGCATCATTGACCGTAATGACGAGACTGGGAAAAAGATTATCTGGGCAGGACCTCCGATTGCCAAGATCACAGACGGAGAGGGGAACCTCCTGTACCGGAAGAGCGGTGGAAACTACCCGGCTATCTTTGACCGCTTGGGTACAGGCGATAATAACTACAGCTCAGTAGCAGCTTTCAATATGTTATGCACGGCGGAATTGCCGGAGCTGTACACAGAAGCCGGGGTGCTTTATACCGGCACGGAATACTGCATCAAGATGCTTGACAGTTTTGAAACTTCTGCGCATATGAATGTGATGGACGTAGAGGGCAGAACCGTCACCTTTACGACGGCGGGCAAGAAAGATACGGACTATCCCTATGTGGGCAGCGGCACCCGTGCAACCGTGACCCGCGGCTCCGGCGTGGCCAGCGGTCAGTCCACACTCATGGCGAACGGCAATCTGAACCTGAAAAACATTGTCCTTGATGGCGGGGCGGAGAACGGGATTACCCCGGGCAGCAACACGCGCTGCATGTATATTAACAACAGTTCGTGTACCGTCACGCTCGGCGAAAACGCCCTGCTGCAGAATGGGCATCTGGATGGAAGCCACGATGGCGGCGGTGTATACATCAACAGCGGTGAGCTGAAGCTGGAAGGCGGCGTCATCCGCAACTGCACAGCGAGAAACGGCGGTGGCGTTTATGAGAACGGCGGAACGCTGACACTCTCAGGTGGCAGCAACATCTACCAGTGCACGGCCACGGGAAACGGCGGCGGCGTGTGCCAGAACAACGGTGCATTCGCCATGTCTGGCGGTACCGTCAGCAACAGCCGTGCGACCCAGGGCGGCGGTGTATATGTCGTGAATAACAGAATACTCAACATGTCCGGAGGTTCGATAACCAATAATACTGCGGGTTCTGCTGGCGGCGGTATTGCGGTTGGAGGAAATGGCGCCAGACTCAACTTTTCTCAAAAGGTCAATATCTCCGGTAACCGCTGTGATACGAGTAAAGCTGCGAATAAGATCTGCAATATTGAGCTGAATCTGGATTCCAACAAGGTGATCAACACCAAATACGGCGGGCTGGCGGCCGGTTCGTACATTGGCGTGTATGTGCCGGACGGAGATACATTGTTTGATAGGCACGGTGACGAGAAAAAGCCTTTCGGAACCTTTGCTGACGGAGACAAAATCGGGACGTTCTACAGTTTTGTGAATGACCGCAACGGCCTCAAGGGCGGCATCATTGAGAACCCAGATCCTAACACCATTTATTGGATTCAGATTTTCTCCCTGCAGGTCAGCAAAACCGTTTTGTCAAGTAGTTCCAGCCCGGCTGAAACGAGTGAGCAGTTCAGCTTTACCGTAACGCTCAGGGGGAAAGCGACTGCTACCGGACAGAAAAATGCCTGGGAAATTGACAGCTGGGAAGAGGGTGCCGATTATGGTCAAATGTGGTTTACCAGCAACGGCACTGATAAAACCACGGCGACATTCTCGTTAAAAGCAGGAGAGTCAGTTACGGGAATGAATCTCTCCAAAGGGCTTGACTACGAAGTAATTGAGAATCTGACAACAGAACAGGAGAAGAAGTATTCTGTCCTGCCGGCGACAGTCTATTCCAGTAAAATCGGTGAGAACAGCGACCGGACCGATGTCGATCCTTATGCTTCGGTGGTGGAAGTAACAAATATTCTTCCGATCTGCAAGATCACGGACCACGATGGAAATCTGCTCTACCGCAAGTATACCTACAGCACGGGACCGGAAAGCAAAACCTTCTATGTTCCGGCAGTGTATACAGAACTGACGGGAGACTTCGTACCGACAGGAACAGATGCGTCAACCCTTGCTCTGCCCTATGGCGCGTTTACTGCGTTGGAGAAAGAAACCTTTTATCAAAATAGTGGTACAACGAGGTATAATGTTGAAAATGGGGTTCATGTTGAAATGCTGGTCCCCGATTATACGCTGAATGTGCCGGTTCTGCTTCCGAGTTCAGTCAAAGGACCGGTCACGCTGACCACAGCATCTGAAAATGCAGTGCAATTCCCGTTCCGTAAACAGGATAGCGGCATAACTTCAACCATTACGCGCGGCTTTAACGGACCGTCTATGTTCACCGTAGGTGGGAACCTTGTGCTCACGAACATCGTTTTGGACGGAGCAAAGGGAGAGTATATAGCTGAACAAGATGGAGGTATTATTAATGTCGGGGATGGCGGTACGCTGACAATCCGAGAGATGGCGACCCTGCAGAATTCCAGGAGCAGTGCAAAGGGTGCTGCAGTATATGTGGCATCAGGCGGCCATGCAGCGATGTCCGGAGGCAAGGTCAGGAACAACGAGAGTGATGAAGCCGGTGCCGGGATCTATCTGGACTATGAAACTGAAAACCGTCATGCGACGCTCATGCTTTCTGGCAGTCCGGACTTTGGCGGGAAAGGTCTCTATCCGACTGGTGAAATTAATTCCAAAGTCGGCAACTTCCAGGAAGGCAGCCTTGTTGCTAAAAGCAATGGCGGGAAATTATATACTCGCGCACGTCAGGATATTTATATTGCCGGATATAAAAACGGCCTAGTGACCTCTCTGGTTGTGCATGGTGAGCTTACAGCGGAAGACGGTTCCATCTGGATATGGGCGGAACATCAGGAGCATTATGAGACGCTGAAGCAGTTTGCTGTTTTGAACACAACCAGTCCAGTAAATCTGAAGGCCTTCCGTAATGCACGGCCGGATGATGAGACAAAGAACACAACCGGGGATTATCTGTACGGTGTGCTCGGGGAAAACGGACACATCAACTGGTCCGGAATCACCGGATCTCGCCGGGTTGTTCTGCGGAAGGTTGTGGAAAAAGAAAATGCCTTTGAATCTCTGGAAGGTGCAGTGTTTGAGGTGCATCGGAACAGTGAAACTGGTCAGATTGTGATAGTTGACGGCCAGCCTCTCAGTAGGCTTGACTCCGGACCGTCCGGCGTCTTCTGGATCGGAGAATTGCCCTATGGCACATACTTTATCAAAGAGACCTTTCCTAACGTAAATGGGTTTGTCCTCACGGTAGATAAAGACGGCGTTGGGTATCTTAGCAAAGTGGGCGAAGAGAAAAACTACAGCAACAAGATTTACAAAGAGTAAGAAATCCGGTAGCAGAGAGCCCGGGAATCCCGGCGGAGCACAGAGAACCGCTCTCTGTGCTCCCCGGCGTGTGTTCGATCCGCATCAGTACATGAGCCTGGAACGGGCTTCCCATGAAAATGAATGCAATTCCCCCAGTTATTCCCCCAGTTACGAAGTGTGTGGTGCCCGATATGGAAGCAAAGGCAGAAAAACGTATAATTAAGCGTATTTGGAGAAAACCAGGAGGTGGGCGCTTTGCATAAGCTGAAACAAAAACTGAAGAGCCAGACCGGAGCGTCTATCACCTTTGCGCTTCTGCTGTTTCTGGTCTGCGCGGTAGTGGGTTCTGCCGTACTTGTCGCGGGCACGGCGGCTGCCGGCCGCATGAGCAAAATCGCGGAGATGGACCAGCGGTATTACGCGGTCAACTCCGCGGCGAGATTGCTGGTCGAGACGATTGAGAAAGAGACGGTCACGGCTGTCAAAACGAAAGCAACAGCAACGAATGGCAGTGGAGCGGAAAACAATTCTGAATCGGGAGGATCTTCTGGGACTGCAAATACATCCGATGATAAATTGTCTTTCCCAAGAGATGCAGCAAAAAAATTGGGCTTTCTGGATGGAACGGGAGTGAGTCTTCCCGTGACAACGAAGTATATGCTGTCAGAGAAAGAGAACAATACAGAAGTCAAGAAAAGCATCGAGACAACAATTACAGAAACTGTTTATCCGGATGGAAGCATGATTTTTGAGGTGTCGAAAGGGAAGGGAACTGATTATTATGCCCTGAAGCTGACCTTTGAACTGGATAAACAGGAGACCACTGAGTTGAATTTGCAAAAGAATACGGAGACGACTACGACAATCTTGGACTGGAGGTTGTCCGACATCGAAACAGTTTCTTACAGACCAAGCCCGACAGTGAGTCCTGTAGGCACAGGAGGCTGATGAAATGAAGAGAGAAAGCAAACTGCGAAGAAAGCTACATAGCCAATCCGGAGAGACCATAGGAGAAACTCTTATTGCGTTACTGATTTCCTCATTGGCCCTTGTGATGTTGGCAAGTATGATCACTTCCACGGTGAACCTGGTCACAGAAAGTGGAACAAAGATGAACACATACTACGAAGTAAACACAGAGTTGGAAAACGGTGGCAGTGGTTCCGAAATGAATATTTCAATAACCCCAGAGGCCGGAACAGGCGCAGATATTGAAGAAACAGTTTTATATTTGGAAAACAATACATTTAAAGTATCAGTTATTGCGTATAGTTATGCCGGTTAATCAAATGCAGAAGGAGACAGCACCATCGGAGGGTAAGACCGTGAAAAAAGTGTGTCAAAAACTGAGCAGCCATTCAGCTTTTACACTGGCAGAGACTCTGATCACAGTGTTAATCCTGCTGATGGTTTCTGCTGTCGTAGCAGGAGGCATCCCGGCGGCATCCAATGCGTACGCTAAAGCTGTAGACGCGGCTAATGCGCATGTACTTCTGTCTACTACGGTCAATGCTCTGCGCAGTGAGTTATCGACAGCTTGGAATGTAGAGAGCGCAAAAGATGGAAATGGAATTAGTTATTCCAGTTCCACTACCGGCAGTCAGTCAAAGCTTTTTATTTCTGGTGGAATGATTATGTTGCAGGAATACAGTGACTATAAAACGGAAGACTCAACGGAAAGCACACCTGCAGTTCCTCCACGACCGATAGTGTCAGAGGCGATGACAATTAAGGGAAAGCTGTCAATTGCCTGTGATGGTATTACATATAATCAGGAAACGGGCATTGTGACAGTAAAAGGACTTCAAGTTCTGAAAGGTAGACAGCCTATCGTGAAGATGCCAAATCCCGGGCTGGTAATCCGGGTTATCACCAAGGAGGCCTCCGCATGAATAGAAATATAAAGAGCGGCGGATTTACCATGGCAGAGTTGCTGATTGTCGTCGCGATCACAGTAGTTTTGGCAGGTGTTGCATTCGTTTCGGTCTTCAATCATATGCGTTCACTGGCGCAGCTAGAGAGGGATACCATTGCTAAAGAGATTTTTGTCGCAGCACAGAACCATCTGACGACTGCGAAAAGTCAGGGATACCTGAAACTGGAAAGCAGCGAATATGGTACTGCCGGAACGAATGTTATTAAGGATCGAGATCCAAAAAACCAGAACAAAACTGTAGTATATTACCTGGTTGCTACAAATGGAGTAGGTGGATATAACAAGATTTTTGATCTGATGCTTCCTTTTGGATCCGTAGATGAAACGGTACGAGCAGGTGGCACTTTTATCGTTAGATATCAGCCTGCATCGGCTTCAATTCTGGACGTGTTTTATTGTGAACGAAACGGACGATTTGCTTTGGGAAATGGATTCAATGACGGTGATTATTCCGCATTGATGTCAGATGATTATTATGGAGATGGAGAAGCGAAGAAGAGTGCACGAAGAGCTTATGGGGAAAAAAGAGCAGTTGTCGGATGGTATGGCGGAGAAGCTACCGTTGCAGTCGGTGAGAGGCTGACCGTCCCGACGATCGAGATCATCAACGCCGAACGCCTTCAGGTGAAGGTGACAGACACAAACAAGAATGCGTCATTACAATTGATTATTACAGGGGATAAAAATCAGGCGAAAAAAGTGATTAGGATCCGGACTGACAATGGAGGCTCAGAAGACGATAGGATATGGAAAAATGAAGAGGATGGTGTTTTCCTGATTACCCTTGATGATATCACGAGCGATTCTCTGCACTTTTGTCAGCTTAATAGTGAGGACTCAGCTACGTCCCTGGGGCAGCTTATCCCAGGAGATAATATCACGATTCAGGCGATTGCTTTCAGCAGCGAGAAACTGACCAATGTAGCAAAAAGTATGGAAGGAAAAACCAATAGTCTGTTTGGGTATGACAAAACAGATGAGGATCACAGAACAGCACTGATATCCAATATCCGCCATTTGGAGAACCTGGACAGCGAGGTATCAAAGTTTACAGGAGCGGGACTAAGTAGCGATGACAATGGAAGTGCTTCAACAGTTAGTGCCAAGCAGACAACAGATCTGGTATGGCCGGATTTCATCGATAAGATAAAAAAAGAAGAAACCATTAGCCCGAAGCCGTCTATCTATTATTTCGGACCTAAAGGTATGAGCTATACGGTTTCAGAGACTTACAAACCGGTCACGCCGGATTACACGCTGAATTATAACGGAAACAACCATAGTATCTCTGAGGTTGTAGTCGATTATGCTGGAGATGCGGGGATATTCGGTACCATGAATGGCGGCAGTGTCTCGAATCTGTTGATACGGGATTCCAATATATCTGTTTATGATGGTTCTTCCGGCAATGCCGGCGGCCTGATCGGAAGCATGGCGGGGACCGCAGTAAAAGAATGTGCAGCAAACGGGACGGTCAGTGCGAATGGAATAGTCAGTTCAGAAAGCGGAGCTGCCGGCGGCCTGATTGGCTCGGCGAGCAGCGGATCGGTTACTTCCTGCTATTCAGCCGGACATACGTCAGAGGGTTCATATGAGAAATGGATAGAAGCAAATATCTATGACGTGATCGGTGCCACAGCCGGAGGACTGATCGGATCTGCTTTAGGAACAACGCTTAAAGACAGCTACTCCACCTGCTCCGTATCCGGAACAGACACTGGAACAGGTATTGTCGGTGGATTTGTTGGAGATGCTGACAGAGGAAGTATAACGAACTGCTATGCCGTTGGCTTGGTGAAAACAAAACCTGTTACAACAAAAGACGATCACGATGTGAATAGCAATATAGGCTCATTTGCGGGGTCACTGAAGAATGTAACGTCTTTAACTGGCAAATATATCGGTATTATTAATCAAGTAAAAATGGAAGAAACGAAAGACGGTAAGAAAGTAGAAGTGTTTGACCACTACCTTGGGGCTGTGGGAGATGCGGATCAACCTGGGATCACAGAAATAGATCTCAATGTAGAAAGCTACGAAAGTTTTGTAGATGCGCCGGACAAATGGACAGAGGCAGTACCGCATGATGATATTCTCAGCAAGTATTATGGCGGAAAATACAATTTACAGGGCCTTTCAAGGCTTAGCACTTCATTGGATCCGAAGTCAATAGTCGCCACCCACTACGGCGACTGGCCGGCACCGGAGATCTTTATCATCAACCAGTAATAACCAATAACCAGAGGAGAACAAACCATGGCAAACAACAGACTTGCCAGAACCAACGACGATATTCAGAGAGTGCTTTCGGAGCTGCTCCGGAATGTGAAGGACCCGCGCGTGCAGCAGGGGATGATCAGCGTCACCCGAGTGGAGACTACCGGGGACCTGCGCTATGCAAAGGTCTGGCTCTCGGTCTACGGGATGAAGGATGAGAAGGAGTTTAAGCGCGGGCTGAAATCCGCGTCCGGCTGGCTCCGGAAGGAACTGGCCAGTTCCATGAACCTGCGCTATACCCCGGAACTCGTCTTCGAGCTGGACCACAGCATCGAGTACGGTGCGCACATCAACGAGCTGATCAGCAGCCTGGACATCCGTCAAGACGAGGAAGATGCGGGAGCGGAGGAAGAGTCATGACGGTTTCGGAAAGCGCGAAACTGCTCGGCAGCAAGGACGGGATCCTGCTCCTGACCCATAAAAACCCGGACGGCGACACCGTGATGAGTGCCGCCGCCCTTTGTCGTGCGCTGAGAAGAAAAAATAAGAAAGCGTATCTGTACCGCAACCCCCAGATCACCAAAAAGATGCTGCCCTTTGTGGACAAGCTTTTTGCCCCGGAGAACTTTGTGCCGAAGTATATCGTCTCCGTGGATGTTGCCACGGAGAACCTCTTCCCGGAGGGGTTTGACGGAAAGGTGGACTTTGCCGTCGACCATCACCCGTCCAATTCCCATTTTGCGGCGGAGGAGCTGATCGAAGCGGAGCGCTCCGCCTGCGGAGAGATCGTGCAGAAGCTGATCGTCGCCCTGACCGGGAAGCTCACCAAGACCGAGGCCACCCTGCTTTA
>CAZMXF010000008.1:0-27408 GCA_964570015.1 uncultured Oscillospiraceae bacterium
CCATGGCAAGGATACGGATCATTTGATAGAGAGGCAGTTCAGGTAAGAACTTCATCAGTCAGAAACTCTCCTTCGCTGGAAAGATACGATAATCAGTAAATACATTTTATCACTTTGGCTGTTTGAGCGCAATGGAATTCGAATTTCATTACCGGTTTGCCGCCTTTTTTGTTGCACGAGTGGCGGTACCATGATAGTATTACTGCACAGGCCGAAAGAAACTATAGTTTAAAATTTAACTACATATTATCAAAAAATGGAGAAGATGATAATGAGTATATTGGATGGTCATTCTATGATAAGGACAGTCAAGAAACTGACAACACTTACTAGGTCCCTGGCAGTTGCCATATGCATATTCCTATTCACTGTACCGGCATATGCGATTGTATCTGTGCCGGAGAGCTTCGATCTCGGGAAGATTGATGGTGAGAATGATGTGATTCCAGGCAAAAATAACGCATCAGAACCTCTTTCTCAATACAATGCTTTCATAGATGATTACAAATCCTTCGAAGTAACTTCAACCAACTTGAATAAAGGAGTCTGGGATGATATTATCTCCAACACCAGCAAGGGCTCGAATAAGTCTCCTCAACTCACATGGAGTGCAGTTGAGGGTGCTGGTCTTTATGTGATTATTATGGATGATCCGGATGCTATTGACTGGATGCATTGGAAGTCAGATAATGTGACAGAAACCAGCCTTGATGAAGGTTGGGCTTCATCATCAGATTATGTGGGACCCTATCCGCCGAGCGGATCGACGCATACATATGAAATATATGTTGTCGCTCTTAAGGCGCCGGTTGATGGCGTAAAGGGAGCCTTCAATGGACAGAACCTTAAATTTGAGAAAAACTTTAAGGCACTCGATATAGATGCAGACGGTAACAGGGGAAATATAATCGCTGTCGGTAGAATATCTGGGACATTTTCAAATTAGGAATTCAAGTATGACATGTAATGATGGAAGAAAAGCCACAGCATATTGCTAAAAATAATACGTTGATTCCGAGATGAAAGTGAAATAATGGCTATGCGTTTCTTGATTGTCCCGCCGGGACTGCTGCACAGAGGAGCGGAAAAGATCCTGGGAAAAAAAGAGCTCGAGGATCTCAGCTCAGATTTGGTGCTTCCTGTAGCGAAGTTTGCTGACGAAATCTACGAAGATACAGTTGGAGATGTAGCGAAGAGGTTTTCGAGACTGTCACGTAGAAAAGATAAAATGAATATAAAAAAGGAAAAAGAAACATGAAAAAGTATGGTTGGCTGACGATCCTGACAGCAGTGATGCTTGTACTTGGATGCACTGGGGTTGCCAATGCGGAAATAATACCGCCCTACGACCCGGGGCAGCAAATCGGTTATCCGGCTGTGGTGCTGTGCGAAAATCTCACACTGCGGGAGAAGCCAAGTGCATCTTCCAAAGCGGTGCAAACCCTGAATTATGGAGATCGGCCAATCGTGATAGGTGCAGATCTGCCAACAGGAGCAAAGAAAGAGAATGGATTTGTATATTGCACTCTTGGTGATTCTGAAGACTCGCCCTGTGGCTGGATAAACGCAGACTACATCGTCATCAACCCGGCTTGGTATGTGACTGAAAAGTTAACGGCGGTGTATGCCTGGGATGATACCGCTGCGCCTAAGGTTGCTTTACTTGATAAAGACACCCGGCTTCCCATTTTGAAAGAAGAGGCCGACTGGTATGTCATCAGCTTGCGCGGCGCTGCTGGATGGATTTGTAAGTGATGCGAAATGACTCTCAACTGTATCAGCAAATTAGCTCTTGGCTGATTTTTGTCCCGCATGAGTACTTTGGCTTTGTTAGGGACTACATTCTGAGGCGGATTCCTGAGACGGCAGAGGTGGTATACGAGTGAAGAAAGCTATTGTCATGATCCTTGTCCTTGCAATAACGCTCTCCCTCTGTGCCTGTGGAAGTATTCACAAGATAAGAATAACCTCTGGTGAGAATCTTGTAGATGAATGCCCGAAATCGGCAAAAGCAGGTGAAACCGTCACAGTGCGCACCTTGTCTATCACAGATGGATGGATTGATTTCTCATGCAGCGAAGACGTTGAGCGAATCGATGAAACTATGTATCAGTTCATCATGCCGGATCATGATGTGACGATCAGAATATCAGCACACAGCAACGGATTAGCCTGAGGAGAATAGTGGGATGCTTTTGATCAGGCAATGAAATTATACCGCAATAATCAGAACATAAGAGGCAAGTAAACAAACATTACCAGGGCAATTTTTTGACTATGGGGGACTTACGGAGTACAGGGAGAATAAAAGATGGGATTATTTCAGCCGAAATGGATGAGCAAAAACAGGGACACCGCTCTCGCTTTTGTTGACAAACTGCAGGACGAGGAGAAGCTCTGCCTTGCTGCTACGCGAAGCCCTCACGAGGAAGTACGTCTGGCTGCAGCGAAAAAGCTCAAAACAGATGATGCAATCCTTTGGGTGTTAAGTAATACACGGGTGACAGGTCAGGAGAAGGAACTCCTGACCAAGGAGCTGGCCGAAAACCTTCAGGATAAGGGGAGATTAAAGGACTTTCTGAATGACTCGGCGTTCGTCGTAAAATACTACGCATTGAAATATACGTCTTCTGAGGAACAGGCCTTCGAGCTTCTCAAGCAGGCATCGGATCAGGGCAAAGATTTGAGTATCGAAGCCTACGCGGATGAACTGTCCGCTGACCAGTGTTATGCCCTCCTGAGAACCAGCAAATGCAAGGGTTCCGGTAGGAAGTTTACCGATGTTTTGTTTGATCAGATGAAAAAGAGCCTTCCGGACAAAGAGACGTTCGAAGAGATGCTATGTGATCTGGCACTTCACGCCGAAAGCCTTGATATCAGGAATGCTTCTAAGTCAAAACTATCCCTGCCGCATATTAAACAAAGATACCAGAATGCGATCCAGGCAAGACGGTTGAGAGAACAGGCAAAGGCGGAAGAAGCAAATAGAATCGCCCGGGAAGAAGATGAAAAACGACAAAAGCTTGCCAGAGAGAAGGAAGAGACGGAAAAAAGAAACAAACTCCTGACGAACAAAGAGCGCTTCTTTCGGGGTGAGGAGCTCTTCTGGATGGACGAGAGGGATGTGCTTAAGAGCCTTACGACCGATGAAATAAAGGCGCATGGATTATCCATCCCTTTTTTTGAGAAACTGTATAAGTACTATGACCTGGCGAGTTTTAAGGATCTGGTTCTCATTCCATGTGCGGATGAGAAAATAATGAATTATCTGATCAGCTGCTTGGATGACAGGAGCAAACACAGCCCGCAGAAAATGGGGGATAGGGCGTCTACTGCCGCGCGATTGCTGGCCTACCTTTACCAGAGCGGTCGATTCACCGAGGAAATCAAAAAGCACACCGGCAAAATACTTCAGAATGCCGGCGAAATGCCCGTATTCGATATGAGCGACCCCTTGGAACGAGATATGGCCATAGGCTATCACGCAGATCCAGAAATCAGATTTGATCCGGAAGAAAATATCGGGTTGAAATACTTTTTTTGAGCGGTCGAGTTAATTGTAGTGGAAAAAAAAGGATGCATGTCGGACGTGACGCGGAATCTGGGTAAGACGTTAGGTATACGAGAAAGGACTTCACAGATGGGACTTTTTACTCCAAAATGGATGTCGAATGACCTGGCAAAAGCTCTTCATGCAGTGGAGAAGATTACTGATTCTCAAAAGTTGGCTGAAGTGGCAGTAAATGCAAAATTGCAGCAGGTTGCAGGCAAAGCCATCGAACGCATTCAAGATGAATCGGTTCTGGCAGGAATCGCGCTGGGAGACGCAGGCTTTTTTGCTGTCGAAAAGTCTCTGGAACGTGTCTTTCATCCTGACCTGTTAAAGCAGATTGCGGATGAAGCAGAGATGAATTGGGTGCGCGTAGCAGCTCTCTCACGTCTTACCAAACAAAATCGTAATTTCGATCTGCTGCCTTACAGGGATCTCATCCAGGTGTGTGTTAAAGCCGGCAATATTGACGCAGTCAGCTTGTGCACAGATCGAATAATCCTCGAAGATGTATACCATCTCAACAGACAACAATGGTTAAAGGATAAAAAACAATGGAACGTTATGCGTAGTTTCGAGGAACGTATCAATCAGCTTGCTTCCGAATGTATCCGGGACACGCAGCTTCCAAGCGGATTAAAACGCTTTATTGCCCCCGGTAATCTGTATTCCGATGAAGTGCGCAATGCGGCCCGGGCCAAACTAAACGCCATGATTCTGCCAGAAAACAGTTCTCAGGAAGAACTGTACAAGGCCGCACTGAACAATCCGGATGTAAGAGAAAAGGCACTTTCACGCCTTTCCGATCCGGAGCTTTTGGCAAAAATCGCCCGCAATGCTCAGTTTTCTCCGCAAACCCGAGTTCAGATGGCAGAGAAAGCCGGCATCGGCAATCCATTTGGCCGCCGGACGCTTGTTTGCCCTAATTGTGGAAATCCAGCTATCTACAGAGAAATGTATGAATCCATTGATTCATGGCAAATCGAAGCTGATTTCAGATGCCGGGAATACAAACAGGGCTGTGCATGGTGTTCGGCAAACAATCCCCTGGGCAGTTTTTCGGTCGGTGACGCGGATATCAACTGGAAAGGTAAACTGATCTTTATATGCCCGTCGTGCGGCAAAAGAATTGGCGAATCGGATGCATCCGCTTCCCTGAAGCAATGTGACTGCGGCAGCAGGGAAGCTCCCGTTCCGGTTGAATATCAGTTTGGCTGATCCGTTTTCGAAATAAGAACAATAATTTTCATTAGCCTGTGACTTGAAAGGAGTATACACATGGACGAGCAAGAAAGTATTGCGCTGCAAGAAAAAGAATTCACTGCGTATCAAAGGCAGCTCCTTCGTGCTTTTCGCCGCATGCGAACACTACTGGAAAGCGGTGAAATCGAAGAGGCTATAGTCATCATCGATCAGCTGATAGAAGACACTGAGACAGATATTCAGGCATGAAAAATGGGGGCCTCCGGAAGAAACCCGGGGGCCCCTTTCTATCAGCTTCTTCAAAGAGACCGAATAGCTAATAGTCTTGCAATACAAATAAGATCATTTATTCTCTGGCCGCAAATAGCATAGGCAAGGCTAAAACACATACTCATATAGAGTAAACTTCTTTACGCCTACACCTTCACATTCCACATCGATATCTCCGCTTACCTGAAAGCCGAAGCCCTCATACAGTCTCTTCGCCGGCAGGTTATTCGCCAGAGTATCGAGCCGGATCACATCCGCTTGGTCCCGCACACTGTCCCTGGCGCAGGAGAGAAGAGCCCGGGCAATCCCTTTGTGCTGATGATTCGGAGCAACCGCCAAAAGGTGAACAACAGCCACTCGGTCTGTGGTAAGCCGCCAGACTCCGTTTTCGTAACCGGTTCCCTGATGTCCATTGACAAGGACAGCTCCGATGATTCCATCACTATCCTCCGTGGCGATGAAGAGATTGCCTGTGAGATCATCCAAAACTGGGTAGATTCCACGCCGCCAAGTCGGGCGAAAGGGGGAATCGCACATAGAATCCGAGATACTGTAATAGAATTCAAGGACTTGCGGGTACTCTGTCTGATTTGCCTTTCGCATTTTCATAATAGTGCCTCGTCTCTCAGAGCCCTACAGCAATAAGCGGGATTGCATTTATTACCGGCTCCTCATATGGATGTACGACTTTAATTGCCTTAATTGTTTCACTCAGGTTTTCCGCTTTTACCGTCACTTCCACTTTGAGTTCCGGCCCACAGGAGACTTTACCTACTTCGCCGATGAACGGGTGAGTCCCAGTAAGAGGTCTCCAGGTCCCGATCACGGGAGAGCAGGAGAGACAGGAATCGTAGTTTCCGAGATGCCCGGCATCAACATCCTGGAGAGCTTTCTGAAACTGTGGAAAGTGAGTTTCCGGAATGAAGATTTCCAGTTTTATGTAATCACTCATGATCTTTCAGCCCTTTCTGGCAATACTAACACGGCTCCATAAAACTACATCTGATAGGACCCATCAGGCATAATGTACTCTTTCTGTTTAACGACTATAGTTTTTTTGTTTTGATCTCTTTGCGTGGCGCAATACGCTGATACTTCACAGCCGGATATCCAATGACCATACATGTGATCACCTTGTCTCCTTTCGGAAGCTCCAGCATTCCTTTTATCTTGGCGCTCAGTCTGGAACAGATCACGAAAAAACCGCTGTAGAGGACGCCAAGTCCCTGGCTCTCCGCCATCAGTTCCATATAGGAACTGGCCAGTCCTGCGTTTACATCGCTCTTACTGCTCATCACAATTACCAGCGGCGCGCCTTTGAAGAAGAAATCATCCGTAATTTTGATATTTTTGATGATATCGGCAAACGGAGAAGCAACTTTCTGCCCCTTCCGGAACATGTCAACACATTCCGCTTCAATATCCTTCTGTCTGCTGCCGAGGATGGTGTAAGAGACATTCTGCGCGTTGGAGCCTGTCGGACAGTATCGCCCGGCTTCCAGAATGCGGTCTATCTTTTCCTGTTCTACCGGAGTATCCATGAATTGCCTCACAGAACGTCTACTTTTCATTGCCAATAGAAGAGTATCGCTGTCAATCTCCGTCATCGGCGTTAAAGGGATGTCTTCATCACTATAATGGTTCATATGAATGGCATGCTGCGGACAGACGGCATAGCAATGCCCGCATTCGATGCAGCCAGAGTCACGTGTATGAGCCTTTCCGCCATCAAGATACAGCAGACCGTTTGGGCAGTCTTTGACACACAAAGAACAGCCGATACATTTCTCTTCATCGATGAATACAGCATTAGATGAGAATGTTGACATATGATCAGTCCTTTACTATGAATAATGATTCTGGCATGTAACACTAATCTCGCTTTTCTTTTCCGTCACTCATATGGAAAACACGTCTAGAAGAGTATACCATATGTTCAAGCGAATGACTACAAGAAGAGCATGTAATGCTCAGTAAGAGCTCCGTGAGCCTTTGGAAAGCCTCCTTGCTTCATATTGAGAAAGAGCAAGATAAGTTGATATTACATTGTGGCAGATTAGATTGACCTGTGATTCAGGTTATGATATATTGAAGCAAGTGATTTTGCTCTTTGCTGAGCGAACATAGGCAATCAGCAAATCAAACTCCTCCCATAGATAATAGTGTATGCAAAGGGTTTGTTCCATTAAAGCGCTTCCCAAGAAGCGTATAGGCAGGGCTTAAAAATGACTCCAGGTAGTCGGCTACTCATTATTGCATCACTAAACGCTAAAGATCGGAATAGCGGCTCGGAAGCGTCACCCTCTATGGAGAAAGGAGAATGTCGATGGCTAAAAAAAGCGGAGTGTCCAGTAAAACTCACACCCAGCAGCAGTTGAACGATTATGCGAATCAGCATAATCCAAACAATAAAGCCTACTGGGCAAATCAGCGGAACAGATCCGAAATGAAGAATGCCAAGAAGAACAAGTATGATATTGGCATCCTGAATGGCGAGAGCTACGGCTGGTGTGACGATTAGTCAACCGACAAATAAACAGAAAGCATCAGTCATAACGGCTGGTGCTTTTTGTCGTTCAGAGCAGTCTGGTGCTTATTTGTTATAGAAACCGAGTCACAAAAGTTGTCATCCAATTCGTTTATGACCTTTGACTATTTTAGTAGATCTACCAATGTCATAGCTCTACAAAAAGCATTGTATTACAAAGACTGTTTTATCATCTATTTTTTCTGATAATCAAACGGAACCAGGAGATCAAAATCTCTTGGTTCCGTTTTTTCGTTATCTGTTATTTGTTCTGTTCATCGGATGGTTCCGGGATCAGGTTTTCCGGATTGTAGACCTTGAACTGGATGATGTCCTGTTGGGCGATCCAGTCCGCACCGTACTCGAGCTTGAAGGTCGTCAAGATTTATCAAACATAAAAACCTTAGAAATGTATGATCTGAGTAGTGATTGTAAGCGGCAATTCTTGGCGTGGTTTGCCTTGAGCACAATTATGTGTTATGATGTAAATCCGTTGAAAATGTTACAGAAAGAGTTATAGTCTAATGAAAGAGAAAACAAAAGCCTCCCTCCGTAATGATGTTCTGCGGTATGTGAAGCGAAAATACAGCTGTGAGGCAGAATACCTCTGGGCAGGTTTTCCGGCTTACGCAGTTGTGCGTCATGATGATAATCAGAAATGGTTCGGTCTGATTATGAATATCCCGCGTAAAAAGCTCGGCTTGGAAGGCAACGAGATTGTCGATATTCTTGACGTTAAACTGGGAGACACCTTGCTCTGTGACCTCTTTCTTCAGCAGGACGGCTATTTCCCCGGTTACCACCTCAGTAAAGGCAATTGGATATCCATTCTGCTGGATGGGACCGTCCCTATCAAGGAGATCAAAGATCTGATCGATCGCAGCTATCTGGTGACAGCATCTCAGAAGACGAAAAATGAACTTCGTCCTTCAAAAGAATGGATCAGTCCCTCCAATCCGCATTATTTTGATATAGTCCACGCTTTTGATGACTCGGATACAATCCACTGGAAGCAGGGACAGAGCATCAAAGCAGGGGACACTGTATTCATGTACGTTGGGGCCCCCGTTTCCGCTATTCTCTACAAGTGCAAAGTGATCGAGACAGATATCCCATACAGGAAAAAGAATCCAAATGTGAATATCAGTGCTTTGATGAAGATCAAGCTTCTGAAACGATATCCACCTGAACTATTCCCGTTTGAGCGTTTAAAGAGTGATTATGAGATATATGCCGTGAGGGGACCGAGAGGGATTCCGGAAAATTTGAGCCAGGATCTGGAGCTTTATGGGAGGAAAAATGGACATTGATGCGCTGCTGGAGTGCCCATATTGGGTAATTGACTTTCTGCCGTATCAGGTTCCGGCAGATTGTGAAGGACAGTTCTTTATGATTGAAGATTATTTTCTGAAGCCTTCCAGGATGGAATGCCTTCAAAGGAAGTTCCTTACAGTCATCCTGAAACTGAATTGCTACTACCCGATCAAAGCAGCTGCGGGGGATCAATGGATCGATAATCCTGATCCTGTTTTCATTCAGGATCAGATAAATGGAAGGGGACTGGATGTGCTGATTGGGGATACTCTGATCCAATACAACCGTGATGACACGCACATGACCGTATACAACCCAACGGAAAAACTGCTTGAACTGCTCCGGATACTTGCCCAGTCTGAGGGGCTTTTTGTCTGGAAACCGGAGGGAAGCAGGTGAAAACGGTTTATGAGTATGGCTCCCCGGCCTCATCCAGTGTGCTGATCCAGATGGTTGACGACCATGATCTTGACCTGATCGATAACGAAGTCTCCTTACTCCAATCTCTGTCTGGTAAAGATTTTCATCTTCTTGCAGTTAAAGTGGACTGCTGGAATCATGATCTGTCTCCATGGAATGCACCCGCAGTTTTCGGCAGCGAGGCGTTCGGTGACGGTGCTGAAGCCACGCTGTCTGAAGTGCTGGAATTGATGAAGGATTCCGAAAAGAACTATTACGTTGGAGGATATTCCCTTGCCGGTCTCTTTGCACTCTGGGCTGTATATCAGACAGATGCCTTCAAAGGCGCTGCAGCCGCATCTCCTTCTGTGTGGTTTCCGGGTTTCCTGGATTATGTGAAAGCGAATGACATTCGAACCCAAAAAGTATATCTGAGTCTTGGAGACAGAGAAGACAGAACCAGAAACCCGATTATGGCAACAGTATCCGATATAATTCGTGAAATGCACGACTTGCTGGAAGAACGTGAGGTTACATGTTCGTTGGAATGGAATCCCGGAACTCATTTCAAAGATCCGGACTTAAGAACGGCAAAAGCCTTTTCCTGGCTTTTACATGATAGTGAAATACAGAAAGCGGGGGAGATATGAGACAGGAAACCATCGACCGTATCCGCAAATTCACTGCTGATCGTAATTGGGATCAGTTCCACACTCCAGCGAATCTGGCCAAAAGCATTGCGATTGAAGCTGGGGAACTGCTCGAATGCTATCAGTGGTCAGAAGAGGCAGATCTTGAACTTGTGAAGCAGGAATTGGCGGATGTAATTGTCTACTGCAGGAATATGCTTGATGCACTTGGCCTGGATGAGGACGAAATCATTAATGCCAAAATGGATCAGAATGAGAAAAAATATCCCGTAGACAAAGCCTACGGGAGCTCCAAGAAATATACTGATTATTAGACAATCCGGCAGATCTGTATACGAATCAGATCTGCCGGATGTACTATTTTGAGATTATCAATACCGCCCTGTACATTTCCTGTTTCCAGGGAGTGATTCCCGATGCGGTTGATTGGCGCTCACTTATTGCATACAATGATCAAAGTCACAGTCGTCAGCTTCCTGCAGAGAGTCTTCAACGACCCGGGCATCCACGGATTTGTCATCGATATTCTCATGCTGTCCGGCTTCATTACGGTATATGAAGCCCCCGTTTACGCTTTCAAGCAAATCCCAATATAGTTTCTTCATTTCCATCGTAATCATATTAATCAACCTCCTTTTCTATGATGTAAGACTCTGTCATCCTGCCTTTTTTCAAGTGCATCATAGCTCGTTGATTATCACAGCAATGTCACAGCATGAATAAAATCAGAAGATAGAATGTGATATCTGAAAGCTGAAAACCAAGCTAAAACAAAGCGGAACCAGGAGAGCAAAATCTCTCTTGGTTCCGTTTAACAATAACATTTATTTGTTCTGTTCATCGGATGGTTCCGGGATCAGGTTTTCCGGATTGTAGACCTTGAACTGGATGATGTCCTGTTGGGCGATCCAGTCCGCACCGTGCTCGAGCTTGAAGGTCGTCATGCTTTCTCCGGTGTTGTCCTTTTCGATCTCGATCAGACCGGCAGGCCTCGGCCTGCTGCTGTACCCGAGCTTGAATCCGATCAGACCGGCACAGAGGCAGATGACAATGCACTTGACAAGGATGGTCAGGTTAATGCTCATGAAATCCCTCCTCACACAATGGCTCCGATACTGTTTCCCTCCGCTGCAACAAAAATGACGGGTAGATCCCGCCAGGTCGTTCACCGGCCTTACGACCGATGCTGCGGTATTATAACATCGTTTCTCCATTTGTCAAGAGATTGATTTGAGGCAAACCGGGAAAGATTTAGATGGCGAAAAAGGGGAGAGCGGCACAACTGCCGTTCTCCCTGATGTATTATGAATTCTCTTTAAGCTGGTATTCTATTTTTCCAGTTTCATCCATACTAAATTCGAAGTGTACTTTCGGCTCTTCTGGTGGTGTATCTTTTCGGACAACCTCCAGTTTCGGGGTTTCCATTTTTTTCATTATAGCTTTCATCATCCTTTCAGAATCCTAACATTACTTTACCACACACATTTTTTCCTGTCAACAATGATCAATTAACAATGACAACCGGAGTAGGGTTATGCTTTTGAGATTGATATCTTCTACACAGATGTAATCAAAATGTTTTCCAGTTCTGCACTTTGCCAAGTTTCCTCCGCTCCAGAAAGAGAGCTGTTAATATGCGAATTATGATGAAGTACTAAGATTTTCAGGGACCATGATTGATCATCTCGCCAATTTGTGATATCATAAAACTCTAATGTTACATGAGAGTTTTATTGGAGAGTGTTCAACGTGAAAGATTTAATTCCCATCGGAAAGATGGCAGCTGCCAACAGGGTGACGATCGCTACGCTTCGACTCTATGACCAGATGGGGCTGCTGAAGCCGGCTTATATAGATCCGGATTCCGGATATCGCTATTATGATATCAAGCAAACGTCCCGTCTTGATTTCATCCGCTACATGAGAGAGCTGGAGCTGAGTCTGACAGATATCAAAAGCATTCTGGAAAAAGAGGAAATTACCCTCATCGAAGAAAAACTGATCGAGAAAGATAATCAGATCCATCAACAGCTGCGTGATCTGGAAACGATGCATGAGGCGGTCGAACGGACGATCCAGTCCATCGAGCGATACAGAAAGTCTCCGACAAGCGGCACGATTTCTCTGGAATTCATCGATAAGCGGACGATTCTCTATACTCCATGCAGGGTAAACTTCTACGAAATCGGCATCGAAGCCTATGAGAAGACCATACAGGAACTCCGCACAGCACTGATGGAAAAGGGGTTGCCGCAACTGCTTTCCTACAGTCTTGGAACCAGCATTCTGAAGAGCGACTTTGAAGAAGGCAGGTTTGTCGCTGACAAAGTTTTTATTTTTGGGGACAAACACCTCGAAGACTATGGGGAGAATACCCGTTTGCTCGAAAGCGGGATGTATGCTTGTATTTACCTGGATAATTTCAACGATGAGATCTCCTGTGCCCTGCGCTTGAAAGACTATTGCCGGGAACACGGATATGCTCTGGACGGTGACTATATCTGTGAGGAGCTGACAGAATTCAATGTCTTTGACACGAAGCAGAGGAATATGTATCTGCGCCTTCAGGTCCCTGTCCGGTTTCTTAGATAACATTGTCACAATTGCCAGTTGACTCTCCAGCCACAGCAGGCTTTATAATGTTAACATCTTAACAAAGGAGGTCTATGAAATGGACAAAATTAAAGTTGTACAGTATGGCTGCGGCAAAATGAGCAAGTATACGCTCCGTTATCTCTATGAGAACGGCGCTCAGATCGTCGGTGCGATCGGACGCGGCGCCTCCCTCGGCCAGGATGTCGGTGACTGGGCCAATCTGGGCGTGAAGACGGGAATCATTATCTCGGACAACGCGGACAAGGTTCTTGACGAGTGCGATGCTGATGTTGCGATCGTAACAACCCGCAGCTTTATCAGCGATCTTTACGAGCCGATTGAGAAGTGCGTCTCCCGTGGTATCAATGTCATTACCACCTGCGAAGAGGCCATTTATCCCTGGACCACTTCCGCCGCCATGATCAACAAGCTGGATGCCATCGCAAAGGAAAACAACTGCACCATCACCGGCAGCGGTATGCAGGATATTTTCTGGATCAACATTGTAGGCCTGGTAGCCAGCGGATGCCATAAGATCACCAAGATAAAGGGCGCTTACAGTTACAACGTGGACGAGTACGGTTTGGCTCTCGCTCAGGCGCACGGCTGTGACCTGACGCCGGAGGAGTTTGAAGCCCAGATCGCGCATCCGGCAGAGTTTGAACCCTCCTATGCCTGGAATGCAGCCGAGGCCATCTGCAACAAGATGGGCCTGACGATCAAGAGTATCTCTCAGAAGCATGTCCCCTACATTATCGACCATGACATCTACAGCTCCACGCTGGGCAAAGAGATCAAGGCAGGCAACTGCATCGGTATGTCCGCGGTCGTAACAATCGAGACCATGCAGGGTATTGAAGTGGAAGAAGAGACCATCGGCAAGGTCTACGGTCCGGACGACGGTGATATGTGTGACTGGTGGATCACCGGTGAGCCCAACACCGAATTCCATGTGGTGAAGCCGGCAACGGTCGAGCATACCTGTGCGACGATCGTCAACCGCATTCCCACCCTGCTCCGTGCGCCGGCCGGTTATGTGACGGCTGATCAGCTCGAACCCACCGAGTACCTTACTTATCCTATGGAGTTCTACTGCTGAGATCAACAGCTTTCCAGTGAAGAACTTCTCTTCGCCAATTTGTTTGACAGACTGAATACAAAACACCCGTCAGCTTTCACTGACGGGTGTTTTGTCGTTAGCACCGATTCCTTCATCACGACTAAGGAACTGAAGGTGTTTTTTCGCGTGTATAATTAACCATACGTAGAATTGTCAGGAAGAATAGAACAGCTTTATATCAATAAAAACCGGAGAACGAAGTGAGAGTATCACTTCACATGACTCCGGTTTCTTATTATTTATGACGCTTTCTTTATTGCAGCGGCACTTATCGTATCGTAAATCTTATATCTTTCTTCCAATTCCTTTGGGTTCCCTCCGGAGCCGAGCAGCTTGGTCGTTAGCGCGCCTTTTTTCCCGGCGGTCACGGAATACAGCTTAAAAGAACCCTGCTTCGCGGTGAGGGTGGAAGACAGCCCGGCGGGACCTGCCATGAAGAAGAGTAGCTCATCTTTTCTATAATATGTTACCCACACTTCCTCGCCTTTGGGTACCAGGGTCCTTAAATCAGTCATTTTTATCCTCCAAATCAAGTAAATATAGCTTCTTTTTTATAAATTATATCATAAGAACGGCACCTTTGTCGATTAAAGCAGGGCAACAAAAGGTTGAAAAAAAGTTACGTATCCAACTGACGGATATAGGGATGAGAGAACGGATTTTCAGGTATTCCACTGAAAATTGACAAAAATCTGAATCAACTTTATACTCGATTATGATGAGCTGTTTGCCGTCAACACAAGAGTATTGGAGGATCTGAAAAATGCTAGTACAGGCATTTGCAGACGGTACTGCCGGTCTGACAGACAGTCAGTATCAGCTGGCGGACGGACTGGGATGGAGAGAGGAACTTTCATGCAGTCCTTTTCATGAACTAGTTCAGTATCTGGACGGGGTATTTAACCGAATATCATCCAAAGATCCAGTATCCGTCAGGGTCCCTGCAGAATCGCTTTACCCGGAGGTCGGAAAACCATTCTACGCCATGGCCAATCACTCCACGCTTGAAGTCAGCAGGGAATACATACAGGGCAGGGCTGTCTATAAGAGCAATTATACCCTGATCCAGGCCAGTGAGGACTACCAGGAGACCCTCTCCGCTTTTATCAGGCATCTTATGAGGGGAAGGGAACCGGCAGTATTCTGCAAGGTTACAGAGATGCCCGATCGTTTTGTCGCAGGAAAAACCAGCATTATGACAAGCTGTTCCGCGGAGTGCGACATTTTTCTACCTACGGGACTCTGTAAAGGGCTGAGCAGAAGAAACGGAGCGCATATTACGGATTCCGAAGTCTTCTCATCCATCGTCATGGACTATACAAAAGTGATGCGGAAAATCCAGAAGCGGGGTTATGAGCTCCGCTCACACTTTTATCTGACCAGAAGCTGCGATATTGAGAGGATACTTGAGGAGCCTGAAGCCGCCAGAGCGATCTGGAGTGAAGGCGGGTACCGGGATTATCGCTGTGTAACCATAAGCGATGAGGGGGAGGTCACCCTTCAGTTGAGACAGGAGGTCACCTCGTGAAGGCAAAACGCACACAGCGAATCAGCACAGCATTTGATGATACGGAGGGTCATTCAGCTTGATGAAAACCAGAATCATATCTGCTTTGTCCATGGCATGTATTTGTTTTATGCTTTGCGCCTGCGGTACAAACCGGGAAGTTTCAGTACCGGAGGCAATGGAGAGCCTCACAGTGGCAAAGACAGAGGGCATGTCAGGTGAGACAGCGTCTTTGACACCGTCCGCAACCAGTGAGGATCTGAATCTGTACTCTTACGCTTTGCCAAACGGTCCTGTTTATGCGGTAGACAGGCTCGGTCAATATGAAGAACGGTATGCCGTTGACGGGAAAGGGAACCTTACGGATTCCGACGGTACTGTACTGGTTGCCGCAGAAAACGTTTCGAGATACAGGCCGATTCAAACCATGTATTTCAGCCAGGACCGCTACTCACTGCAGGCGGAACGGGCTGCAGTGAATGCAGCGAGGGATCAGGAACCACAGAAGCAGTACAGCTACTGCGATGCCGAACTGTACTGCGCTCCATCCTCTGCAACCAACGGTGTGATCTGCCTTGGCAGCTCAGCCGGTACGTTGATTGATATTCTCCCTGACAGGAACGCGAGGCGGGCAAACATTGACGGGAAGCTCCTGAATACCGGTGAAATCGCAATTGAGGCGGATGATCTCTCCCATCCGATCAGGCTCTATATTAGGGTTCTGTCACCCCTTTCCGGCGACGCAGTTATTACCGCCAGATCCCTGGACAACTCGGCAAAAGCAGAGTGTACCGTAACAGAAAGGCCCTTAAGTCCCGGGGTAGCTCCAGTTGTATCAGCAACTCCTACTCCGGTTCCGGCACCGGCTGTTGCGCCGAGCCAGAGCGCCACGGCATTTGTCAACGCTTCCGGCAACCCGGCCAATCATGTCCATACCTACACGAAATCTGTAACTCCGCCTACAACCAGCAGTACAGGCTATACGACCTATACCTGCAGCATCTGCGGCTTCTCCTATCAGGACGAGTTCACTTCCAAGCTCACTCCGGAGGAGCCCGCAGCACCCGCTCATATTCACAGCTATACCGCCGTAACCGTTCCTCCTTCAGCAACGGACCCCGGATATACACTCTATGTATGTGATGTCTGCGGAGACAGCTACAGAGCAAATTATAGTCCTGCAGCGGGAGACTGATTATCACGTAAATTGCAACAATACCGACAAAAGGATGGTGAACTCTTTGCCGATCATCAGGAAGATTCTATCGCTTGTCACCTTAGCGGTGATAGCGGTCGCTGCCTTCTCCGGAGCATTTTTACTTCAGTCCTCCCGCAGAGCGATGTTAGTTGCAGCTGAAGCTCCTGGAGCACATAGTACTGGTTCAAATATCAGCTGCTATATTCTCGGAAACTCAATATGTGATGAAAACGGAAATCCACTCAGAGGCTACTGTCTTGAACAGAACCGGAACATTACCGATCAGGACGGCAAGGTGATTGTCCCAGCCGCAGATACGGTCCCGTTCAGCTGTGCGGAGAGAATTGACTATGCTGCAGCCGATCTGCGCCGGACTCTGGCCGTTGAGAAAGGTACTGACGGCAAAATAACAGTAAAGCCCGCTCCGTTTTCTATTCAGCTCTCAGTATTTCCCGCAAATGTGATTAACAATACGATAACCCTGGAAAGCCATAATCCTGAAGCACTCAGCTTTTCGGATGATAAAAGCGGTACTATTCCCGGAGACAGTCCGGATGCCTGCAGCTCCGTACAGTCATCGGTCACATTGAAGCCGGATGCTGATGGCATCGTTCAGGTCTCATCGATTGCCAAACGGCAGGGCCATGTCATCGTAACCGTACGGAATGTACTTGGAAATGAGATCGGGAAACTGGAATTTGTGCTCCTGACCGATGCTGCCGGAAGCAGCATGTCAGCCTCGGGCAGTTCAGGTGATGTAACCGGCATCTCTTCCAGCATCGAGCCAAAAGCTCCTGCACACCAGTCACCTGGAGAGACCAGGACCGGCTCTGACGGCCATGAGCATGTCTTCAAAACCAGGACGATGTCTCCGACAGCCCGTACACAGGGTTATACGCTTCATGTCTGTGAAATCTGCGGCTACACTTACCGGGATGAATATACGGACCTTCTGACCTGCTCACATAACTGGCGGGCGGTAAAAACGGTTCCGGCAACAAACGAAACCGGTGCATATACATTATTTGAATGTACGCTGTGTGGACAGCAGGAGAGGAGGAGCATCCAGCAGCAGGCTCCGTCAGTCGGGATTCAGCCCTGCAGGCATCTGATCTGCTCAAAGACAGTGGTTCCTGCAACCTGTACAGCGAAAGGGTATACTCTTCATGAGTGCCTGATCTGCCATAACTACAGCTATACAGATGAAGAAACACTTCCTCTGGAACACGACTGGGGAGACGGAGCTGTTACGAAAAGCCCGGCCTGCCAGGAAAACGGTATAAGAACATTTACATGCCGGAGATGCGGGGAGACAAAAAGTGAATCCCTGCCCGCAACCGGTCATATCTGGGATGATGGGGCAGTGACAACCGCTCCTGCTATCGATAATCCCGGAATCAAAACCTATACCTGCCAAAACTGCGGCGGTACGAGAACAGAGAACATTCCCGCCCTGGAGCATGACTGGGATGACGGTGTAATAACCACGCAGCCGACCTGTTCTTCGGCCGGAATTAAAACATATACCTGCAGAACCACCGGGGAGACGCGCACAGAGGAACTGCCGATGCTGGAGCACACGATTATTGATGAGGTAATTCCTCCAACAAATGAATCCGGCGGATATACACGCCATTACTGCTCCGTCTGCGGTTTTGAGCTGGAGAACACAGACCCGACAGACCCCTTGATACAGGAGCATGAACATGATTTCGAATACAAGCAGGAGGATCCATCCTGTGCAGAGGACGGTTATACAGCTTGTATATGCAGGACCTGCGGTGAGGAAAAGGACAGGGAAGTGCTCCCGGCAGCAGGTCATGACTATGAGGTAACAGCTATAGAACCCTCTGAATTGGAAGAGGGCTATATTGAGTTTCGCTGCAAAAGATGCGATGACTTCTACCAGGCCTTTCATATTCCGGCCCTGAACAGCTCTGAAGAGATCGATCCTGAGCCGTTGGATGTTTCAGCAGTGACTGAAGCCGGGAATCAGTGGCTCCTGGATAATGGCATGGAAATCTGCGAAGAAGCGGACACTGAAGTCGTATCCATGACGGTGAACCAAGAAGCGGCACAGGCTGAGGCAGAGAATATGATGCTGAAAGCCTGTTTCGATACGGTTTACCATATAGTGGAAATGCGGAAAGAAGTCTCTTCCCTCAACCCGGCATTCAACTGTGTCTGTGAAGTGAACCCGGAAACCGGCATGGCAGAAATCCACTGCTATTACACTCTCTTGCCCGATGCGTCATGATTGCAGAGCAACAAGAAAACATTATCCCAGATAGAAAGGGAGGCAGCCGTAAGGCTGCCTCAAGTCATTCTAGAGGAATAAAAAATCAACCTTCTATGAACATCGATTCGCTCTTCACATATTTGGAGCTTTCACACATGACATCCCGGCTCTTTTCTTGATTAATCAAAGTGATGTTGTATAATATATGCAGAAATAACCGCAATTCAGTTTCTTTAAATTGGAGAAGTGCAAGATGAATTACATTCCAGAATATAAAGGATATCACACCAAGGTTGAATACAGCGTGGAAGATCAGGTCTTTTATGGTAAGATCGAAGGGATCAAAGACCTTGTAAACTTTGAAAGCGTCAGCTTGAATACTGTTGAGGAAGAGTTCCACAAAGCTGTGGATAACTACCTCGCCCTGGGTGAAGATCTCGGTGAAAGCCCAGGAAAACCATATATGGACAAGAGCATGAGCATCACAGATTCGGCAATAGAATATATTCGAGGCCTTTTCCATGGAAACAGCGGCGGACATGATGCGGAACATACCTTGCGAGTCTATCGGAATGCTCTTCTGATCGCTTCTCAGGAACAGAATTGTGACCTAGAAATTGTATCTCTGGCAGCCCTTCTGCATGACGTGGATGATCACAAGCTGTTCCACGCGGAAAACAACGCCAATGCCCGCTCTTTTCTGGCGGAACACGGTATATCAGAAACCAAAATCAACCTTATCTGCGATGCAGTTAACTCTGTTTCCTTCAGTCAGAACCTTGGCAGAAAACCTGAAACCATAGAAGGAAAGATAGTCCAGGATGCGGACAGGCTTGATGCTCTTGGTGCGATCGGAATAGCCCGCACATTCGCGTATGGCGGAGAGCACGGGCGGAGTCTGGAATCATCCGTTCAGCATTTCCATGACAAGCTGCTTCTGCTCAAAGACCAGATAAATACCGCATCCGGCAGGAAAATGGCCGAGGAAAGGCACGCATTTCTGCTTACCTTTCTTAACGAGCTTCACATAGAAACTGATCTTTAGAAGATGATGATTTAATCTCAATATTGTTTTGGCATGTAAAGGAGGAGCTGCTGTGGCAGGTTTCTCTTTTACTGGATCCTCGCTAAAATTGACAATTTTTAAAAAGTACATATAATGAAATCAACTTATTGGGATTAGTTTCATGATGAGACAGCTGCATCAGGAACTGGCCAATTTCATATACAGTTACTCTTTTTTACGAGTCCGAGACATCCAAAGTGATGAGCTCGGGCTCTTTTTATATGCCCAAACACAACAAAGAAAGAAGGAGGAAAAACTTGAAAAGACTTTACATAGACATGGATGGCACGTTATGCAGGTTTTATGAGCGGGCATCATGCCTGGAAAAATGCCGGGAACCGGGTTTCTTTCTGAGTCTGAACCCATATGAGAATCTTGTAGAAGCGGTACGGATTCTCCGAAGCGCAGTTTCGGATGTAAAAGAAGACTTCCGTGTTTTCATCCTGTCGTCTGTATACGATGACGATGCCGAAGAAGATAAAACAACATGGATCAGAAGATACATTGGAGAAGATATTCCGGTGCTGTTTACCGAAGTATCCATGAACAAGGCTGAATTCATCGAATCCATGGATAGGAGATCCGGCCTGACAGCCGATGATTATCTTCTGGATGACTACAGCAGGAATCTCCTGGACTGGTCTGAAGCAGGCGGTACGGCGATCAAATACAGAAATGAATTGAACGGCCGCGGCTGGAACGGCTATGGCTTCAGCGGGCCTACAGTATATTTTGACCAGGATCCGGAAGAACTCGCCCATGACCTGCTCAGCATCATGGGGCTTACAGAAGACGGAAAGCTGTCCCCTGATGAGCCCGTGAGTGAGGAGATCATGCGGCAAGAGATAGACAGGGTGATGAGCCAGGAGCCCTTCTGGCAAAAGGAAGGTGAGGTCTGGCAGGCAGAACTGTATGCTGATTATCAGGATACACTGAGTTTCAACGATCTGTACGACATTTTCAATTCGTCAGATCCTCATGCCGAGTTCCTCGATCTGATCGCTGAACGATATGCCGACGCGGATTATGAAGCGCAGGACCATATTTCATCTGTGGTGAGAAAGAAAATCGGCAGGCGAGGCGGAGCTTTTGCAGCTGACAATGAGGGATTCTTCATCAGCGATGAAACTGAAATACTCTACCAGGATCTGTTTGACAGCGGTATTTTCCGATGCAGTTTGCCATATAGTCACTACTATAAGCAGAGAGTCAGACTCAATATCATGATCGATACCGGTGACGGAGCCCGGGACTATACTGATAATTCGGTATACCCGCACTGGGACGCCGCACCTGGAATCGAAATATCCAGCAACGCGAGTATTGTCTGGCTTGCAGAATCCCAGGGGATCAGCAAAACAGAACTGCTGAAATCACTGACAGCCTATACAGACGGTCTTGACAAGACCGGATTTCTCGAAACACTTGCCCAGGAACTGATCAATATGCCTTCCCATATGTCCATACTGACGTTTCTGGTTGAGACCTCGCTGGAGAATGCTCTCCAGATTGCAGATCTCATGTTTCAAGACCGTGTCAGGGGAGAGCGCTATTCGATCAGGCTTAGCAAGAACACTGTCACAGGTCTTTACGATCCGTGGGGCGGTGGAGGCAGTGTGTTTTCCATTGAGCTGGAGAAGGATGTCGAAATACCTCTGAGCATTATCCGCTCCGCAAAACCTGATGGGTGCGACGGAAGTTACGCTGTTGGGGACGTTTACGGCATGTCCGGTGCAGCCTGGAAAGATACATTGATTGCAATTTACGCTCATACAGATGCGGCCTGACCTGTATAGAAGGCCGGACAAGAGGGGACTGGTCAGCCTGGAAAGGCACCAGCCCTCTCATATGCTAAAAGGCAAGGGCTTATCATGAAGAAATTGCATTCTATTTTGATGTGAGGAGAATAACCATGAACACATTTGAAACAGTCCGCGGTGTGCGGTTTCTGGAGATCGTCCCGGATAGAATGGACGAAATCGCGAAAGAACTGAAGAAAAACAACGAAATTCTGAGCAAACGCAACAGTATCCTGGAGGAGCAGAACAGCCTGCTGAAAGAGCTCTACCGCATGAAAACAGAGATTCCGGAGGCGCCAAAAGCCCTGAAGGCTGCTGAGTAACGAATGAAATGCTAAGTATATATGCTCAATAATGGATGCAGCACTTTCCTGCTACTATCATTGCGAAATACAGCCGCCGCTTTACTTGTGACACTGATCATAAGAATGCGGCGGCTATTGCTATAGATGAAAAGAAGATATCCTTTTGTATTCCATGATGTAGGTTTCTGAAAACAAGTCAAAATTACAATTGTTATTTATCTGAATAGAATATACTAGAATTGTAATTCACTTATTTTTCAGTATACTTTATTTCAGAATCAGGGCCCGAACAAGGGAAGAGGTGAGCACAAGCTAAGGACAGCAGAACACGGCAGAAGATACTCATATGTTTTTTATTCTTTTATCAGAATTTTTGACATAATTTATAACCGACAATATAATTGTTATGATGTCAGATCATCAAAAGGAGTATATGTATGTCTTTAGCAAGTCGTGAGACGAATATCATATGGCTGAATTGGAAGGAAATGTTCTATGAGGCAGAAGAGAGACAGGATGAGAACTTCTTCCGGTTATCAGCAATCCTTGCACACAGGATCGAAAGCCTGTGCGGTGCCGAGAATCTGATCGAGTGGGAAGGAGAGCATCTCTGTGAAGACCGCGGATTCGATCCAACTGTAATGTTTCATGTCCGCAATATCAGCTGGGACTGGAGCAGAATGATGAAGGACCTTCAGGCGATCTCATCTGACTTTCCGAAGATGATCTTTCAGGTCACCTTGACTCAGGGGCGATGTTTCGGCAAGGTATATCTTACCAACGGACGTCTTACCGCAGTTCTATTTGATCCTGATACGGACGAACTGATTCAAGCCTTCTGAACGCCTTCTATTTAAATTTTGATAGCCGGCGGAAAAGTTGACATTATTCTAAAACAGCTTTATAATTTAGTTGTCATTGATTTTTGAGAAAGGCGGGAAGCGCTGTATTAGCCAACAGTCAGCGCTTCCAATCATGGAAATGAGAAAAAACCATACCATAGCCTGTTTCCTACTGGTTTTGATGATGGTCCTCTGGAACCCTTCATCTGCTTTTGCTGATGAAGCCTTCATCGAGCCGGAACAAATTGTCGACGCTGTAGCGGAAAGTGAGGCAGCGGCCGCTGAGGAAGCAGCCCGGAAGGCGGCGGAAGCAGCGAAGGTAAATGATGTGGTTGATATGGATGCCGCATCCTCAGACCCCTCTTCCGGTGAGACAACGCCAATTGTGCCGGATTCCTCTGCGGACCCGTCTGCCTCCCATTTCGGCCCGATACTTGCTTTGGCTGTAGCGTTCATACTGATTGTATTCGGATTGCTGATTGTCATCGCAAGCAACAGGAAGATTAAAGCCGGAAAGAAGCAGAAAACGGGTAGATAAGTGGCAACGTCCGCCTGCCGGAACGGCGGGCGGATGTTTTATTCTTAAGAAAAGAGGTTTTGAATACATGAATGATAATACCGCTGCGAGGCAAATGCGAAGAGAATACGGGGAAAACCTGTGTGAATGCTGTGCCGACTGCTGCAACAGGCAGCGGATAAACCATGATGAACCGAAGATGATCTGTATCGCATATGGCCGGAATCTTTCATGGAACGGCATGGAGATCGCCTGCGGACTCTTCAATATCCCTTTCCGGGGAATGCGTCCAAGGAGACTTCCTTTGGGTGAGGTCCTTAGCAGAGAGCGACGCCTGAAGTCTCCGGTGCTGGAAACAGAAGCACAGATTCAATTGTCATTGACATGAGGGGGATGAAGCACCTTGCCGGATAGACGTCAGTATCAGCAGCAATACCGACAGCGCCGTAAGGAACAGATTCGCAGGCTGGCGGAAACAAAGCCTGGTCAGTTTCTTCGTGAAAACCCCGATTATGACATGATAATGGCAGCAATTGCGGAAGAACTGGCCGTGGAGAGGGAGCATGCCTGATACAAACGATCCCCTGAAGAGGCTGTGTTCGGATGCGAACATCATCGGAGAGACCTACTACGGAACCATTTACCGCGCTGTTTTCACCCTGAACGGTGAAAAGGCGGAATGGGATATCTGCCATATCGGGATACCTTTCTCACCGAGGAAGGAAGCTGAAATGATGCGCCGGTTCAGCCTTGATCGGAAGGATCTGCCGTCTTTCTACGGTAATTTTGAGAAAGCGGCAGTGCGGCATATCAACCTGATAAAAGCTCTCAACGCTACCGGGATTCCGGGTGTTTTAAAAAGCATCGTCGAATACCGCTCCGTACAGTACTATCCCAGAGTCAGCCGGGAAGGCGTACAGATAGGCCAGGATTTCTATCTGATCTCGACCCCAATGGAACCCTTTGTCGGGACAGATATCATTACCCAGCAGGGCGCGTACCTCCAGGATATCAACAATCTCGCAGTCCGCCTGCTGCAGACGGCAAAAGCGTTAAACGAATACGGATTCACACTCGGTGCGGTTGACCTGGACTCGTGCTTCTATGTTTCTGATGAGACCACAAAGAAATACCTGAAGCTGGGGTACGGGTTTTACGGAACTGGTCCGGGCATCGTTCCCGAAACATATCCTGTGGATGTGCGTCCCTTCATACCGGAAACCGTGGCAAACGGCCGGGAGACGCAGAGTCTGGACTCTGATGTCAGAATGATCTGTGCATATATCTGGACCATGCTGGACGGAAGACATTACACAGAGACTAACGAAAACGCCTGGGCTGCGCTGAAGCATTATTCTCTGACTCCGCAAAGCCTGCCGGCAAACATGCATCCGAAATACGCGCCTTCCGAGCTCTCAGCCATACTGGCCGAAGGAATGGCCCGTGGTGCAGACGCGATGCGATCGCTGCAGACGGATATCCGGGAGCTGAACAGGCTGATCGCGTGCGGGCAGGTTCCTAACACCTATATCCCGTTCGAAGAGCCCTCTTACCTGCGTCAGCCGCTCCCGGAACTCCGGGAAGAACCGGAAGAAGCGGAACAGGATGATCACCGGGAAACCAGGGAAGCAGCCGATAATGGTAATCAGCGCCAAAAGAAGCCAAAGCATGCAGGCTTATTGATCGCTGCTGTATCTGTTCTCCTTTGTGCTGCAATCGCCGTTTTTTACTTTCCCGGAATGGACGGTCTCTTGAATCTTCTGCACCCGGTCCGATACAGAATGAGCGGCCTGAGCAATATCTATGTATCCGGCGGTAGGGTCGTCAATGACAAGCTAGAGGCCTATCCTGATTATATTCTGGATGACGAGGGAAATATCATTGGCGCAGGAGATCCACAGAGCATCATTTTTCCGAGAGCGTATGTTTCTGATTATCTCTATATCGATGATGTCAGGCTGACAATTGTCGAAAAGCAGTATTCGGGCATATGGAACGGATCTGAGGCAGATCGGGAGCTGAGAGAAGATATCATAGATCTGCGCATGGTCGGAGATCTGTTCTACAGCTATGATGCAGACGCAGTTAATACAATCCCCGAATCTGTAATGCGGGAATACGGGATCCGGGATGATTCCCTGATCCTGCTGAATGACAATTCTGAAGAGCCTGATAGTTTTGCCGTGGTTATGTTGGTAGATCTGTCCGGCGTCCTGGCAGGGGAGGAATTCAGTCAAGCAGACCTGATGGACGGTCCAGAGAGGGAGGGTCAGCAGGAGAGGGGTCTCCCTGTGCAGGAGGTACAGTTGCCCTCTGACACGCTTCTGTATAAAGCCCAGGGCGAATGGCGAAACCGGATTGAGGTTTCCATAGCTCCTGAGTACGCCGTGAACAGCAGAATCACGCTTACATCCGTGGATTCTGAGCACATGTATTTCATCGTGACAGATGATGAGGGCAGGGAAAGCAAGACGAAATCCATCCGTCTCAGCCGGAAAGGGAAAGAGAACATATCTTTCTTTGCTGTGGGAAACATGGAAGGGAAGTATCTGATTCGCATCGAATCCGAAGACGGCAATCTGGATAAGAAGGTTCAGATGACACTTGCTCCTCCTGAGAACTTTCTGGCTGAGAGTCCACCTCCTAGGCCGACACCGACTCCGATTACGACTCTGGAGCCTGAAGTATCTCCAGTAGCTGATGTAATCTCCACACCGGATCCCACTCCGTGGCAGGATTATTCATACCATGGAAACGCCGCTCCTGATAACAGTGGTTGTGAGAGTTCCGCACCGATTACCGCTGTGGCTCCCGTTGAAACAGTTCCGGAATCTGTGCCATTGCCGGTATATACACCTGAAACGGTTCTTCCTTTATCCTGTTCGGTTGCACAAGTGGAACTGGCGGTTGGAGAATCGTTCCGTCTGGGAGACTGCCTGGACGGAATTGAAGGAGGATATCTTACCGCTGTGTCAAACCCGGGCGGAATCGTCAGCATAGATCAGGCCAACGGTTTCCTTCTGACCGGCCTTTCTTCCGGAAGCTGTACTGTAACTGTGAGCAAAGGAACAGAACGCATATCCGTCACAGTCTATGTATCGTAAGCGCAGTTTGATAGAGAACGACTATCTAATAGAAGTCCAAAACCAAGCCAGGAGTTGCGGCAGGGGAATCCCTGCTGTAACTCCTGGCTTGGTTTCAGCTTATATTCGAGAGAACACAAGGATTATGGTCTAAACGAATGGAGCATAAGTTATTCTTGGTTTTATTATACTTTGTAGTATAATAATTGTCGACTTGTAAATCTGACGAGGAAAGGACCGCGTCCTGCGGTCCTTTCCTCATTTTCTCATTAATTTTTATTTCCGCCAACCGGAAGCATTTCCGCAATTGCTGCGACAAAGCTTGACATAGGCATCGTTTGAACTGTGATCGTTCCAGGTCCAGTAACGACCGTGTTAAAGAAGCTTTCTCCTCCAAAAAGAGCATTCTTTACGCCCTTGACTGCCTGGACATCCATCTTAACGGAACTATCCATCATTGCAAGATGCCCTGTTGAAATGATCATCTGCTCGCCTGGTTTCAGGTTGTAATTAATTGTGGAACTGTCGATCTCCAGGAAGACCGTCCCATTACCGCTAATCTTCTGCATAACAAAACCTTCACCGCCGAAGAGCCCTGTTCCGATTTTCTTCTGGAAAAAGACCTCTCTCTGGATGCCGGGAGTAGATGCGAGAAATGCTTTCTTCTGGATGATAAACTGACTCAATAGCGGAAACAGTCCAGTGCTTGTTGCCTGTCGCCGTTAACCTCTCCCGCTTTTCCAGTTCCTTCTTGATGGCGCTCATTGAATAGCCCATCAGGAAGTATTTGTAGATCATCCTCACCGTGACGGCTTCTTCCTCGTTGATGACGAAGCCTTTGTCGTATCCGAGAAAATGGGAGAACGCGACGCTGACCTTTCCGTCAGCGAAAGCCTTACGCTTTCCCCAGGCTGTGTTCTCCGAAATGCTCCTACTTTCCTCCTGTGCGAGGCTGCTCATGATCGTGATGAGCAGTTCCCCCTTGAGAGGCAAATTGATACAAGCACACGATGAACCCAGGCTGAACCCAAAAACAGCCTGGATTCACTATCGTTGGGTTCAAACGGGCACATGATTGTGGATACAGGCGGAAAGAGAGCGCCTCTTCCGCAAAAAGGAAGAAGCGCTCGGCGTATCGATACCATTGCTTTTTACAGCTTATCAGCTGTAATTAGAGATATTTCAAAACCTCTTTTGCTTTCAGTACCCGTCCCATAGAGACAA